>NZ_KV796473.1:0-69253 GCF_001809205.1 Staphylococcus sp. HMSC069E10
ATGGTGTGTGTGATTAGACATTTATTATTCACCTCTTTGATGATGAGCATGTTGAATGGCTTGTTTTAATAAAGTAGAAACATGTTGATCGTCTATAGAATAAATCATGGATTGTCCATGACGTGACGATTTAACGAGGCCTGCTTGTTTTAAACTCTTTAATTGATGCGATACATTTGATTGAGTTAATTTTAATGTATGCGTAATATGCCCAACACTAGCTTCACCTTTATATAACAATTCTAAAATACGTAAACGGTTATAATCGCTTAACGCTTTAAATGTCTCAGTTAAACGGTTAAGCATGTATTCATCTATAAATATATCTCTATCTTTATTTGTATTGGACATCACATGAGACCTCCTCTTTAATATATTAATATATATTCATATATTAATATATAGTGTCCTTGTCTAAGTGTCAATGATATATAGTAAATAAGTTTAAAAATGATACTAAGTGGTATTAATAAACTATGAAATGAATTGAAGGAGGAAATAAGTTTATGAGTATATTAGTTATTGGTGCTAATGGTGGCGTAGGTTCTAAATTGGTTAACCAATTAAAAGAAGATCAAGTTGATTTTACAGCCGGTGTTCGTAAAGAAGAACAAGAAAGTGCGTTAAAAGATCAAGGTGTTAATGCCATTTTAATAGATGTAGAAAAAGATAGTATTGATGATTTAACTGAGAAATTCAAAGGCTTTGATAAAGTTATTTTCTCAGTTGGTTCAGGTGGTAGCACAGGTGCTGATAAAACAATCATTGTTGATTTAGATGGTGCAGTGAAAACGATTGAAGCAAGTAAAAAAGCAAATGTTAAACATTATGTAATGGTTTCTACTTACGATTCACGTCGTGAAGCATTTGATGCAAGTGGAGATTTAAAACCTTATACAATTGCAAAACACTATGCAGATAATCATTTAAGAAATTCTGGACTAACTTATACAATCGTTCATCCAGGTGGTTTAGAAGATAAATCAGGTACTGGTGAAATTAAAGCTGACTTGTATTTTGATGAAGGAAGTACAATTCCACGCGAAGATGTGGCTTCTGTATTAAAACACGTAGCGACTTCTGAAAATAAATTTGAAAATAAAGAATTTCAAATTCTTTCAGGGTATCAATCTATTCAAGAAGCATTATCTCGTTTTGAGTAGTTAAGTTAGATAATTAATTACAAATGAAAAGTTCTGTGTTAGAGTAGGACAGTGAGTTTTAAAACTTGCTGTTCTATTCTTTTTTATTAATATATATAATTTCTATTAAATTAATAATGAAATTGATATAATAAACATATGAGTGAAAATTTTTATTTAACTATAGAAGCGAAATAGCATTTATATAGAATTAGTTATCTGATATATTAAAAGCTTAAATAGATAGTAATTTAAAGATAAAATGGGTCATCAATTGTTCTAATTATACATAATCATTTAAATACGATATTTCACTTTAAAATAAAGAGAGAAGCAATAACCGTGTTTTAGGAGGTGCAATCATGCCATTATTTTTAAAGCCTATTTTCTTTGAAAAAATATGGGGCGGTAATAAGTTAAATCAATTTAATTACGACATACCAAGTGAACAAACTGGAGAATGCTGGGGTATTTCTGCACATCCGAATGGAAAAAATATGATTGAAAATGGTCAGTATGCTGGTCAAACATTAGATCAAGTATGGAATGAGCATAGAGAATTATTTGGAGACTTTCCAAGTAAAGATTTCCCTTTATTATGTAAAATAGTGGATGCAAGACACCCTCTATCTATTCACGTTCATCCTGACGACTCGTATGCATATGAATTTGAAAACGGTCAATATGGTAAGTCAGAATGTTGGTATATTATTGATGCAGAAGAAGATGCTGAAATTATACTCGGTACCTCTGCTGATTCAAAAGAAACATTTGAGAATAAGATAAAAGAAGAGGCGGTGTTGGATGTAGTAGAAAGAATCAAAGTTAAACCAGGTGAGTTTTATTTTATACCAGCTGGAATGCTTCATTCTATAGGTTCTGGTGTTTTAGTATATGAAACAATGCAATCATCTGATATTTCATATAGAGTATATGATTATGAACGTAATCGAACTGATGGATCATCATTAGAAGTTAAAAAAGCATTAGACGTGATTCAATTTACTGCAAATGCACCTGCTATAGTACCTGAAACTACAATTGTAGAAAATCATAAACGTAGCCAAATTGTATCTAATGACTTTTTTACAATGGTTAAATGGGAAATAAGTGGAACGCTTAATTATATGAAGCCTCGTGAATTTTGTCTTATTTCTGTATTAGAAGGTCGTGGACAAGTGATTACAGATGGTGAAATCTTTAAGCTAGAAAAGGGATCTAATTTTATTTTAACTTCTGAAGATTTAGATAGCGTATTTGAAGGAGAGTTCACTCTAATTATAAGTTATATTTAGTTAATCAATTTAATTTATAAGCAGACGTGTTGGAATAATTTCTATATCTAGCATGATTTTCTTGTGTGATAGCTGAATCTAGAAGTTTTTTATCTTCCGCTTCCTGTTAATCGGAAATCTAATAATGTTTAAATAATGAGATAGTATATTTTAATAGTGAAATGGAATTTTGTGAGGATTCATATGATTCTATTTCACTTTTTTGAATTTAAAAAGTGATTTAATAATACGTCAACTCTATTAAAAAAATATGATAAAATAAAAAAAACGAAATCTTATAGACGATTCATATATTTAAATTTAAGCGATCTAAAAATGACTAATAGGTGCTAAAATTAATATTAATATATACATGAATAAAGATGCTAAATTTAAAATAAGTAAGAAGGAGATTCTAGATGGCAGAAGAAGTAAATTACTTTTGGTTAAATTGTGGATATACAAGATGGAACCATAATGAACCATTAGTTGGACAAACAACTTTATTTGAGTCTGGAGCACAGTTCAATCCTACTCAGGGTTTTCGAGCGTTCAAAAAAGCTAAAATTGGCGATCAAGTGATTTTTTATCAAGTACAAACAGATACTGGATTATTAGGAATTGGGGAAATTATTAGTGTTCAAACAGGAGCACAAAATAAAATTAGAGTTGAATTTAAATTTAATGAAGAGTTAAAGCCTTTAACTACTGACTATTTAAAACGTAGTGAAGTGCTAGATTATCGAATGAATAATATGCGTGAAACGTTAATAAATCAACTCACAAAAGAGGAGTTTCAATTAATCGTTGAGTTAGGAAAAGGTAACATTCAATTACCTCGATATTTCTTTTTATCTGA
Organism: Staphylococcus sp. HMSC069E10; assembly: GCF_001809205.1. Lineage (NCBI taxonomy): Bacteria > Bacillati > Bacillota > Bacilli > Caryophanales > Staphylococcaceae > Staphylococcus > Staphylococcus sp. HMSC069E10. The sequence continues at coordinate 3,276 of NZ_KV796473.1, forward strand.
AACTGAAAAATTTGAACCTGATACTCATTATACGATTTTTACACATACTTATAATGGAATTAAACGGAATGGTTATCATTTTTATAACCAATTAGAAGTAGGGGATAATTTAATATTTTATGATAAGAATAGTAATCAATCGGTCGTAGGAATTGGTGAAGTATCTCGTCATATTCATGAAAAACCTCCAATTCCTGGTCGTACTAATAGTACTGCAATTGAGATTTATTATGAAAAGAATATCACTCCTGTTACATTAGGAGCACTAAATAAACATCCTAAATTAAAGAACTTATACTTTTTACAAGAAAATGCTAAGCAAGCAATAGCAAGTATGAGTCAAGCACAATACGATGCTATTATAGACATGAGTGAAAATGATGGGATTAGAACACCATTTGAGACTATTAAAAAACCAGGATTCAATACGGATCATGATGAGACCATTAAACCTTTTATTTTACTCGTTGTAGATAAACGTGAAGAAGGTTTGAAAGCAGCCAATAATCTTTTACAAAAAACGAATGCTAATCCAGTTATTACTAGTGGTCACCCTGACTTTAGTGAAGATTTGTTATATGGCAAATATCTACCTAATGAGACAGGTGCCTTATATTATAGAGAAGGTTTTATTACACAACTTATGCCTAAAAATGACAAAAGTTACTTAGTGATTGATAACTTTAATAGACTTGATCCAGATATATTTCAAACTTATATTAATGTTTTAGAAGGGTACGAAGTTACATTACCTAGATATAATAAAGATGGTAACATGATTACTTGGTCTCGTGAAAAAGATTCTTTTTATCATTTTAATCCAAATTGGCATATTATTGGCGTAACATACGAAAAGTTAGAAGATATAAAAAATAAATATTCACAACAATTTTTAAAATATACACGTATTGTAAAAGTGAACCATGATGCATAATAGCAGACAAGTTAGATAAAAAACATCATAACGTATAATGAGCTAAAGTGGATATAGAATTTGTGATAAATTCTATACCCACTTTTTTGTGTTTAATGAGTCCTTGTAAAAGGAATATATTAAATAGGTTAAAAAGGAAGGTGACGGAACATGCCAATCGTTTATTACGATGGAAATTGTGTGTATTGTTATAATTATTGTATTTGGCTAATACAACATGGTTTACCTAAAAATTATGAGTTTGCGACGTTAAAAGGAGAAGCGGGACAACATTTATTTAAACAACATCCCGAAGCTAAAAATAAAAATAGTGTGATACTACAAGAAGGAGATCGTTTATATTACGAGACTACTGCAGTAGCAAAATTAATCACAACATTAAGTAGTAAAAAATGGTTAGGCATACTACTTAGAGTAATGCCATTACCAATAAGAAATTTAGGTTATCGACTGTTTGCTAATAATAGAGATAAAATGTGGAAAACACATTGGCATAAACCAAACGCATATGAAAAATCATTCTTTATTGATGATGATAGACAATAAATGAGAAAACTATTTTTTAATTGATAATATCTATATTTTTTGATTATATATTATAAAACTTTTGATAATGATTCTATATATTTATTCATAAATATTAGTGTTTTTAAGTTGCGTGTGTAAAATGACTTTACAGATTATAATTATTATAATATAATTATGATTGTAAAAGAGAAACTTGGCTGTATAAAAGTACAAAAAAGGAGAGATTCGATGACTCAACAAGATGTAGTAAAAGAATTAAATCAACAAGTAGCAAACTGGACAGTAGCATATACAAAATTACACAACTTCCATTGGTATGTTAAAGGTCCTAATTTCTTCTCATTACATGAAAAATTTGAAGAATTATACAATGAAGCTAGTCAATATGTAGACGATTTAGCAGAACGTATTCTAGCAATTGGAGGTAACCCAGTAGCAACATTAAAAGAAAGTTTAGAACTTTCAATTGTAAAAGAAGCAGAGACACATTACACTGCTGAAGAAATGGTTAAAGCTTTCTCTGAAGATTTAACTCAAATTTCTAAACAACTTGGAAAAGCAATTGAAGTTGCAGGAGAAGCAGGAGACGATGTTTCAGAAGATATGTTTATTGGTATGCAAACATCAGTAGATAAACATAATTGGATGTTTAAATCTTATTTAGTTTAAATATTCTATTTTAAAAAGAGTCATTGTGGACGATAAAACGTCTACAATGGCTCTTTTAACTTTTAATATTAACATTGATAAGTGATTATTCAGCGATTTCTAAAGCAATTTCCATCATTTGAGTAAATGATGTTTGACGTTCTTCAGCTGATGTAGCTTCATCTCTTAAGATATGATCACTTACAGTAAAAATACCTAATGCTTTTTTACCAGCATGAATTGCATTTAAATATAAGCCAGCTGATTCCATTTCAATACCTAAGATACCCATGTTCTTCCAACTATCGTTAAAATGTTTATCGGCATTATAAAACGTATCTGATGATAAAATATTTCCAACATGTGTAACTGCTCCGATATCATCAGCAACTTGTTTAGCTTTAGTAATTAACTCAAAATCTGCAATTGGAGCAAAGTGACCAGGAATATTAAATTGATCTACATAATTTGAATTAGTTGAAGCAGCTTGAGCAATAATGACATCATATAAATTCACATTCTCTTGTAATGCACCACATGAACCAATTCGAATAATTGTATCAACATCAAAGAAATTATAAAGCTCATACGAATAAATTCCAATACTTGGAATACCCATACCTGAACCCATTACTGAGATTTCTTTACCTTTATATGTCCCAGTGTATCCAAACATATTACGTACTTCATTAAATTGCTCAACATTTTCTAAAAAGTTATCAGCAATATATTTTGCACGTAATGGATCCCCAGGCATTAATACTGTTTTAGCAATTTTAGTTCCATTAGGTTGAATATGAGGTGTACCGTTTGTCATGAATATCTTCTCCTTAACATTTTTATTCAAAATAAAGATAACATTTGTTTAAAATTTTTGCGAATTTTTGTACTATATAAATGAGAGAAACATATAAATTATGTTAATACAGTTGGCTTTCGAGCAATACATTGGAGGAAATTTTTATGGAATATTCAAAATATATTGATCATACACTTTTAAAACCGGAATCAACACGTCAACAGATTGATAAAATTATTTCTGAAGCTAAGGCGTATCATTTTAAATCGATTTGCGTTAATCCAACCCACGTTAAGTATGCTTCTGAACAGCTTGTGAATTCTGATGTGCTTGTATGTACAGTGATTGGGTTCCCACTTGGAGCTACAACAACTGCTACAAAGATTTTTGAAACAGAAGATGCGATTAAAAATGGCGCGTCAGAAATTGATATGGTTATCAATATAGGCGCACTTAAAGATGGAAAATATGAAGACGTTCAAAAAGATATCGAAGGCGTAGTTGGCGCAGCTAATGGAAAAATAGTGAAAGTTATTATTGAAACTGTTCTTTTAACAGACGATGAAAAAGTGAAAGCAAGTGAACTAGCAAAAGCTGCTGGTGCAGATTTCGTTAAAACATCAACTGGCTTTGCTGGGGGAGGCGCTACACCAGAAGATGTGAAATTAATGAAAGACACTGTGGGAGACGAATTAGAGGTTAAAGCTTCAGGTGGCGTACGTAATTTAGAAGATTTCAATAAAATGATTGACGCAGGCGCTACACGTATAGGTGCGAGTGCTGGTGTCCAAATTATTCAAGGTTTAGAGTCAGATTCTGATTATTAATCATGTAGTTGATGTAACAGCATACAGATACAACAGCTTATTTTGAGAGGAGTTCAGAATGATGAGAATGATAGATATTATTGAAAAGAAACGCGATGGAAAATCATTATCTAAAGAGGAAATTGAATTCTTTATCAAAGGCTACACGGAAGGAGATATCCCAGATTATCAAGCCTCAAGTTTAGCTATGGCGATTTTCTTCCAAGATATGAATGAAGAAGAACGTGCAGCTTTAACTATGGCAATGGTTAATTCAGGTGATGTTATTGATTTATCAAAAGTCAATGGTATTAAAGTAGATAAACACTCAACTGGTGGCGTTGGAGATACGACGACATTAGTGTTGGCACCATTAGTAGCTGCAGTGGGAGTGCCAGTTGCCAAAATGAGTGGCCGTGGTTTAGGTCATACGGGTGGTACGATTGATAAATTAGAATCTATTGATGGGTTTCATGTTGAAATCTCTGAAGCGGACTTCATTAAACTTGTTAATGAAGATCAAGTTGCAGTGATTGGACAAACAGGCAATTTAACACCTGCAGATAAGAAACTATACGCATTAAGAGATGTTACAGGAACAGTTAACTCTATTCCTCTAATCGCATCATCTATCATGAGTAAGAAAATTGCCGCGGGTGCTGATGCAATCGTCCTAGATGTTAAAACTGGAAATGGTGCATTCATGAAAACATTAGAAGATGCCGAGGCTTTAGCACATGCTATGGTTAGCATAGGAAATAATGTTGGTAGAAATACAATGGCTATTATTTCAGATATGAGCCAACCACTTGGTCGTGCGATTGGGAATGCTTTAGAATTAAAAGAAGCGATTGATACATTAAATGGTCAAGGACCTGAAGATTTAACTGAACTAGTATTAACGCTTGGTTCACAAATGGTCGTACTTGCTGAAAGAGCAAGTACACTTGAAGAGGCGCGTCAATTGCTCAATGAAGCCATTGAAAATGGCTCAGCATTAGATAAATTCAAAACATTTTTAGAAAATCAAGGTGGCGATGCTTCAGTTGTCGATTCACCGGAGTTATTACCGACTGCCGAATATCAAATTGATTATAAAGCAAAATCAAGTGGTGTAGTTTCAGAGCTTATTGCTAATGAAATTGGCGTTGCTTCAATGATGTTAGGTGCGGGAAGACAAACGAAAGAAGATGACATAGATTTGAGTGTTGGCATTGTGTTGAATAAGAAAGTAGGAGACAACGTCAATGAAGGAGAGTCTTTATTAACGATTCACAGTAATCGTGAAAATGTTGATGATGTAATTAAGAAACTTGACGAAAGTATCGAAATTAAAGCGCAAGCAAAAACACCAACATTAATTCATAAAATAATTACAGAGTAGGAGTGTTAAATATGACGACACCATTTAAAAGAGTACATTTAATTGTCATGGATTCAGTAGGTATTGGTGAAGCACCTGATGCTGCAGCTTTTAATGATGAAGGTTCACACACATTAAAACACACGTTAGAAGGTTTTAACCAATCATTACCTAATTTAGAAAAATTAGGATTAGGTAATATTGAAGATTTGCCAGTAGTCAATAAAGTTGAACAACCAGGTGCTTTTTATACTAAATTAAGTGAAGCTTCTGTTGGAAAAGATACGATGACAGGACATTGGGAAATTATGGGACTAAATATCATGCAACCATTTAAAGTTTATCCAAATGGATTTCCTGACGAATTAATTCAAGAGATTGAAGAAATGACAGGTCGAAAAGTTGTAGCAAATAAACCTGCTTCAGGTACTGCAATTATTGATGAATTAGGCGAACATCAAATGAAAACAGGGGATTTAATTGTTTATACTAGTGCAGATCCAGTACTTCAAATTGCTGCACATGAAGATATTATCCCACTTGAAGAATTGTATGATATTTGCGAAAAGGTTCGTGAATTAACTAAGGATCCTAAGTACTTAATTGGCCGTGTTATTGCACGTCCATATGTTGGTGAACCAGGAAACTTTACGCGTACATCTAATCGTCATGATTATGCTTTAAAACCATTTGGTAAAACTGTTATGAATACATTAAAAGATAGTGATTATGATGTTATTGCTATTGGTAAAATCAATGACATCTATGATGGCGAAGGTGTAACTGAAGCCATTCGTACAAAAAATAATATGGATGGCATGGATAAGTTAATAGAAGTTGTCAAAAAAGACTTTAATGGATTAAGTTTCTTAAATCTTGTTGATTTTGATGCTTTATATGGTCATCGTGGTAAAAAAGAAGGTTATGCACAAGCCATTAAAGATTTTGACGAACGCTTACCAGAATTAATTGATAATTTACAAGAAGATGATTTAGTGATTATTACTGCTGATCATGGTAATGATCCAATTGCAGAGGGAACAGATCATACTAGAGAATATATTCCAGTGCTTATGTTTAGCCCTAAAATAGATGCATACCATGAATTATCAGGAGATACTACATTTAGTTCAATTGGTGCAACAATCGCAGATAATTTCAATGTTGAATTGCCAAAATACGGAAAAAGTTATTTAAAAGAAATGGGAGTTGAATAATTATGAAAATAATGAGATATTTGTTAGGTTTAGCATTTGGATCAGCAGGAATACTACATTTTACAAATGAACGTCAATTTAGATCGATTGTACCGGAGTATTTACCATTACGAAAAACAGCAGTTTTAGTGACAGGCGTATTTGAAATGTTCTTTGGAGTTATGTTATTAGCTAAAAGACCTGCGGATTGGTTGAAAAAAGGTATTAATGCATTTTTACTTGCGGTTTTTCCAGGAAACATTTACATGGCAAGAAAGCAATTACCATTAGGAAATAAATCTGTTCCTAAGTGGGCATTATACTTAAGATTACCACTTCAATTCATTTTAATAGCTATCGTAAAAAAATTATAATAAAACTTAAATAAATAATACCCTACCTAAATGCTTTAGGTAGGGTATTATTTATTTAATTATTAATTATTTGCCTTCACCAAAAACGTCGTCCCATTGATTACGCTTATCTAAGAATTCTTTTGCGAGTGCTTTAGCACCTTCAAGAGAATGACTAGCAGCCCAACCGCATTGAACTTCATTGCAAGCAGGAACTTCTGTAGCTTCTAACACATCATTTAAAGTTTTTTCAATAATATTTAATACATCTTCATAATCATCGTGATCAATAAATGAAACATAAAAACCAGTTTGACAACCCATAGGACTTAAATCTACAACTTTATCAGAATGATTTCTAATATTTTCAGCCATTAAATGTTCTAATGAATGTAGCGCTGGCATATCCATATGCGCTTTATTTGGTTGTTTAAAACGTAAATCATATTTTTTGATAACGTCTCCATTAATCCCTTCCATTGTGCCTGCTAAGCGAATATATGGTGCAACTACTTTTGTATGGTCAAGATTAAAACTTTCAACGTTCATTTTAGTCATATTTATTTCCTCCTATAAATACATTGCTTGAATAATATGATTGTAACAAGAGTGCTAATCATTTACAATTTTCTTAATTAAGTAATTTAAATGATTATTGTAAGAAAATTTTGTAAATTCAAATGAATATGATGACAATCTATAGTAAATCCGATAAAATAAGTAATAATTAAATTTAAAGATACATCAAGAAATGGATTGACTTGATGTCTAAATAAATATAGATATTAATATTCGTGTATAAAAGGAGTATAGATTGATGAGTAGTAAACAAGAGATATTAGACTATATAGAGAATAAAAAGTACGATTATGTCGAAATAAGCCATCGTATACACGAGCGTCCTGAGTTAGGCAATGAAGAGATATTTGCATCAAGAACATTGATTGATCAATTAAGAGCAAATGATTTTGAGATAGAAACGGATATTGCCGGACATGCTACTGGGTTTATTGCAACTTACCAGTCTGAAAAAGAAGGACCAACTATAGGATATTTAGCTGAATATGATGCTTTACCTGGTTTAGGTCATGCATGTGGCCACAATATCATTGGGACAGCAAGTGTATTAGCAGGAGTAGCACTTAAACAAGTCATCGACCATGTTGGTGGAAAAGTAGTTGTATTAGGATGTCCTGCCGAAGAAGGTGGAGAAAATGGAAGTGCAAAAGCTTCATATGTAAAAGCCGGTGTAATTGATGATATTGACATTGCACTTATGATTCATCCTGGAAATGAAACATATCCAACGATAAATACATTAGCTGTTGATGTGCTTGATATTAAATTTTATGGTAAAAGCGCCCACGCTTCAGAAAATGCAGATGAGGCTTTAAATGCATTAGATGCGATGATTTCTTATTTCAATGGTGTAGCTCAATTACGTCAACATATTAAGAAAAGTCATCGTGTACACGGTGTGATTTTAGATGGAGGTAAAGCTGCTAATATTATACCTGATTATACGCATGCAAGATTTTATACACGTGCCACTACTAGAAAAGAACTTGATATTTTAACAGAACGTGTTAATCAAATTGCAAGGGGTGCAGCCATCCAAACGGGTTGTGACTATGAATTTGGTCCTATTCAAAATGGTGTAAATGAATTTATAAAAACACCTAAACTAGACGAATTATTTGAAAAATACGCCATAGAAGTTGGCGAAGAAGTTAGTTATGATGATTTTGGTTTTGGTTCGACAGATACAGGAAATGTTAGTCATATAGTTCCTACGATTCATCCACATGTTAAAATTGGCTCAAGAAATTTAGTAGGTCATACACACCGTTTTAGAGAAGCAGCTGCAAGTGTTCATGGTGATCAAGCTTTGATTCGTGGCGCAAAAATTATTGCTCTTATGGGACTAGAATTAATTGAAAATAAAAAACTATTTGATGAGGTTGTGGAGCAACATTCTCAAATAAAGGGGTAAAAAAATGAAAAATGAATATAATGTTCCAAAGTTAACGTTAAGTGATTTGTATGATGAAAATATTGTATATAATTCAAGACCTTCTTATGCATTGAATCCTTGGCTCACAACAGAAGAGCATCAGTCTAATTTTTTGACTGGTCGTGAAATGATTATCGCTAAGGATATGCCGATTGTTGTACACGAAGCGAGTATTACAGATAAATTACAACAACTATTTGATCTTATTGGTAAAAAAATACCAAAGCATCTTTATACATTTAGAGATCGTGAAACGTATGAACGCTTGTTACAAGAGATTATCAATAAAGAAGGGAAAAAAATATATTTTCAATATATCGAAAACAATGACATAGTAGATGACGAAGCGTATGCCATTGATAAAGACGTTTTTGTAGCTTTAAATAATAAATCACGTATTCCTGAATGGACAAATCATAAATATTTACCAGACCGTGAAATTGTGTCAATTAGAGATTTCAAAGGTCGTATCAAAGATTGGGATTATCCTTTTGTAATTAAGCCAGGAGATGAATTACCAACTGCAGGTGGTTATGGCGTAATGATTTGCTATAACGATGAAGACTTAGAAAAAGCAACTCAACGAATATTTGAAGCGGCCCATGCTACCGATAATTTAATCATTGAACAAAAAATAGAAGCAGTTAAAAATTATTGTGTCCAATTTGCATATTCTAAAGAAATAGGTATCACCTATCTAGGTACTGCCCATCAAATTACTGATAAATATGGTCTATACGCAGGAAATGAAAATGTGCATGATGTTCCAGAAAAAGTGATTCAAGCTGGTCGTGAAATTATGCAAAATGGAGTGAACTTAGGCTTTATTGGTGTGGCAGGATTTGATTTATTATTAGATGAAAATGATAATGTATTTGCTATAGATTTGAATTTTAGACAAAATGGTTCGACAAGCATGCTACTATTACAAGATGAATTAAATCCTAACTATCAAAAATTTTATAGTTATTTTTCAAGAGGAGATAATACTCGTTTCTTCAATGTTATTTTAAAATATGTTAAACAAGGCGTGCTTTATCCTCTTTCGTATTATGACGGTGATTGGTTTGGTAAAGATGAGGTGAATTCTCGCTTTGGATGTATATGGAATGCTGATTCTAAAGAAGAAGTTGAACAATTAGAACAAGCATTTATTAGTGAACTTGATGATACTAATTAAGTTAGGGTATAGGTTAAATTAATTATAAAAAAAAATATGGATGTTTGACGTTAATTTTAATATAATTTAACATTTAATTAGTATATTAAGAGAGAGGGTTTGTAATGGAATATAAGCATAATGACTATTTCAAAGAGATATTAATTAATGAAGTCATTATTTTGGCTAGTAAAAATAAAAAATTAATTCGTATTCATCATGAAGATGGTGATTACACAGGAATGTGGACGAATGAAGACATCGCAAAAGAGTATTTAAATCACTCAGACATTCAATTTGATCGACTATTAAATATTGATATTGATACGTTCGTTACGTATGATATGGATGAATTGTTTGATGAAAGTGATAAAATTTTAATCAATACTTCAAGTAAAGAAGAGGGACATATTGTCAAAGTTGTAGACATGATGAATGAACTCATGTCTGAATTAGACAAAATTCGTCTTAAAGAATTTGCAAAAGATATTTCAAAAGAAAATCATGTTTTTGGCTTAACACGTAAAGGGGAAAAAAGATTTATTCTTATTAGTGATAAAGAAAATCAAAAACCTAATATTATGCCTGTATGGAGTATTAAAAATCGGGCACGAAAAGTTCGTGATAAAGATTTTGAAGAATGTGATTTAATCGAAATTGAAGGTAGTGTATTTAGTGAATGGCTTGATAAATTAAGAGATAATGATCAAGCTGTCGCAGTAGACTTAAAACCTGGAGTCGTAGGTACCATTGTTTCTCCACAAAAAGTATCTAATGAATTATCATTTTAAATCAAATCCCAATAGGTTTCTTTTTTAAGAAATCTATTGGGATTTTTATGTTAATGTTTTTAGTTTGAATTAGCTTAAATGAAGGACACCGATTGCACCTGAAAATGCACCATTTTCAATATAAAAAGGATGACATCCTCGTAAAACAGTATAATCCTCAATAACTTTTCGTAGTAAGGGATTATTATTAAAAGAAGACCCAATATAAACAACATTTTTTGTTTGACATTCACGAGCTACTGTAATCGCCATCGTTGTAATCACTTCTCCAACGACACCCACGACAGATGCTAATTTATCTGAGTTAGTAAAATGTTCATTCATATTATTTAGTACATTGCCAAAGTTTGCAGCAGTGAGTTCACCAGAAATAGGCGGTTCAGAATCTTTATATATATGTTTAACTTTTAAATCGATAATATCTCTATTTCCAGATTGAGCGAGATTTGTAAGTGTTTCATAATCAGATATTTCAGTCAATAAATAACCTAAACCTCGAATCATTCCGCCACCCGTACCAATTCCGCCTACACGTTCTTGATGGTGACCATTATAATAGTGTAAAGATGTACCAGTACCTATGTTTGCAAATATGTATTGATTAATATGATGGCCTTGCTCCTTAAGTAAAATACCTAATCCCTTTGAAGCAGCATCAAATTCAACAAATATTTGGGATGATTGTTTGATGTTTTCAGCAATAACGCCTGCGTTACCACCTGTTAAATTGATTTTTTCGAATTCATTTTGGTTTAACCATTGAATGACTTTATTTATATCTGTTGTTAATTCAGTTGACAATGTACGGTGTGTATCATCTTCCATTGCTATTTTAATTAATGTACCGCCGGCATCGATACCTACTCTCATTTTTTTCACCTCTAAAATTAATATATGACATGTTAATACTATAATAATTTTGACGAATTGCAATTATTTTACAATATTATAAAATAAATAGTAAATATTAGAGTAAATAGATTATTTTATAAGATTTAAAGGTTATATATGATATTATTAAAACAACTTTGAGATATAGGGGTTAATTTTATGAGTATAGTAAAGCAATTTGAAAATATTACAATTCAGGAATTTGAAGAACAATATCGCGATGATGTCTTAAACTTTGAATTAAGCGAACGACAACAAATTTATTCATCATTACCTAAATCTGTATTAGAAGATGCTTTAAAAGATGAAAATCGAGTAGCTAATATTGCCATTAATGAAAATGGAGATGTAGTAGGATTCTTCATACTTCATCAGTATTATCAACATGAAGGATATGATACACCTGAGCATGTCGTTTATGTTCGATCATTGTCTATTAATGAAAAATTTCAAGGACAAGGCTATGGTACAACTATGATGATGTATTTACCTCAATATGTTCAACTATTATTTCCAGATTTCAATCATTTATATTTAGTTGTTGATACTGAAAATGAAGGGGCATGGAATGTATATGAACGTGCTGGATTCATGCATACTGCTACTAAAGAAGAAGGACCCATCGGTAAAGAACGTTTATACTATTTAGATTTGGATTCTAAACATGTATCGTCATTGAAATTAGTTGAGAATAAAAATTCAAATATTGCAATGTATCAAATTATTGATTTATTAAAAGATGATCAAAAAGTTGGATTTATTGCACTCGAACATCTAAATACTCATCTAAATATCGCTGCAATAGAAGTCTATAAAGATCAAAGAAAAGAGGGGATTGCTGGGAGTGCTTTAAGACAACTTCCTACATATGTACGTAAACATTTTAAAGAAATAAGAAGTATAGGTATTACATTATTTGGGGAAAATAATGAACTTAAGCCATTATGTATTAGTAGCGGCTTTGTTGAGACAGATCAATCAGATGACTTAGTTATTTTCAAAAAATATATTAATTACTAATTGAATAGCAATTGCGAAATCATAAAATGTCATTTATAATTTATCTTTGTTACTATTAATAAAAGCAATGTAAAGATAATAAAATCCTTTGAAAGGAAGTTTAGTTATAATGAAAATTCAAGATTATACTAAAGAAATGGTTGATGAAAAATCATTTATCGATATGGCTTATACTTTATTACACGATAAAGGGTCAACAATGAATCTCTATGATATTATTGACGAATTTAAAAGTCTCGGTAATTATGAATATGATGAAATTGAAAATCGTACTGTACAATTTTATACTGACTTAAATACAGATGGACGTTTCTTAAATGTTGGTGAAAATCAATGGGGATTACGTGATTGGTATTCAGTAGATGATATTGAAGAAAAAATTGCACCAACAATTCAAAAATTTGATATTCTTGATGACGATGATGAAGAAGATGAAAATCTTAAGTTACTTGGCGACGATGAAATGGATGATGACGATGATATTCCAGCTCAAACGGATGATCAAGAAACATTAGATGATTCTGATGATAATGAAGAAGATATTGACGGTTCAGATATCGTTATTGAAGAAGATGATGATGACGACATCGCTGAAGGTGAAGAAGAAGCATTTGAAGATGCAGAAGATTTTAATGACTAAATATTAGTTTTAATTGACTTTTGAATGAAAAATGTTAAAATTTTATTCGGGCTCCTTTAATTAGGACACGTGTATAAATGTTATACGCTCCCCTTACAAATATGTGAGAGGGAGCGATTTTTTTATTTTTAGGAAATGTTTAAATTTTGTAGAGATAGAGTAAGGAAGCAACCCTTAATAAATTAGGAGGTCAGACAATGACAAAATTTATCTTTGTAACCGGCGGAGTAGTTTCATCTTTAGGTAAAGGTATCACAGCCGCTTCTCTAGGAAGATTGTTAAAAGACAGAGGACTTAAAGTAACAATTCAAAAATTTGATCCATATTTAAATGTTGATCCTGGTACAATGAGTCCTTATCAACATGGAGAGGTATTTGTTACAGATGATGGCGCTGAAACTGACTTGGACTTAGGACATTATGAACGTTTTATAGATATCAATTTAAATAAATATTCTAATGTCACTGCGGGAAAAGTATATTCACATGTGCTAAAAAAAGAACGTCGTGGAGATTATTTAGGTGGAACAGTTCAAGTGATTCCACACATTACAAATGAAATTAAAGAACGCTTATTATTGGCTGGAGAAAGTACAAATGCGGATGTGGTCATTACCGAAATAGGCGGTACAACAGGTGATATTGAATCTCTTCCATTTATTGAAGCTATTCGCCAAATTAGAAGTGACCTTGGCCGTGAGAATGTTATGTATGTTCATTGTACATTACTTCCATACATTAAAGCAGCTGGAGAAATGAAAACTAAACCAACACAACATAGTGTAAAAGAATTACGTGGTTTAGGTATTCAACCTGATTTAATTGTTGTTCGAACAGAATATGAAATGACTCAAGATTTAAAAGATAAAATTGCTTTATTCTGTGATATAGATAAAGAAAGTGTTATTGAATGTAGAGATGCATCGTCATTATATGAAATCCCATTACAATTAAGTGCTCAAAATATGGACGATATTGTAATTAAACGCTTAGATTTAGATGCTAAATACGATACACAATTAGATGAATGGCAATATTTATTAGATACCGTTAATTCATTAGATGGTACGATTACTATTGGCTTAGTTGGTAAATATGTAAGTTTACAAGATGCATACTTGTCAGTGGTGGAATCACTAAAACATGCAGGTTATCCATTGAAAAAAGATGTTGTAGTAAAATGGATTGATTCAAGTGAAGTGACAGACGAAAATGTAGAGAGTTATTTAAGTGATGTTGATGGAATTTTAGTTCCTGGTGGCTTTGGTTTTAGAGCAAGTGAAGGTAAAATTTCAGCTATCAAATATGCAAGGGAAAATAATATACCTTATTTTGGTATTTGCTTAGGAATGCAATTAGCAACTGTCGAATTTGCAAGAAATGTTGTAGGACTTAAAGATGCTCATTCAGCAGAACTTGATCCAAATACACCATATCCAATTATTGATTTGTTACCTGAACAAAAAGATATCGAAGATTTAGGTGGCACATTACGTTTAGGTCTTTATCCATGTACTATTAAAGATCATACTTTGGCACATGACATTTATAATGAAACAAATATTGAAGAGCGTCATCGTCATCGTTATGAATTTAATAATGCTTATAGAGAACAATTAGAAGATAAAGGAATGGTCTTTTCTGGTACTAGTCCAGATGGTCGTTTAGTGGAAATGGTAGAAATTCCAGAAAATGATTTCTTCATTGCTTGTCAATTCCATCCGGAATTCTTATCTAGACCTAATAGACCACAGCCAATTTTCAAAGCTTTTGTAGAAGCTGCTTATAAACACCAACAAAATTAAAATATCAAAATAGAAGCGGAATAGACTTTAAAAGTAGTCTATTCCGCTTCATTTATATCAATTTATATAGAAGATAAAGGTTGTACATGTTAGGCGCTAATGATTATAAAGTTAATTTATAATTCCAAGTCTCTAGTCATTTCAATCATTTGTGTATATATATCATAGTAAATGTAATTAAACGCCATTGTATGAGGTTGTACAATTTTATCGTAATCCTCAGTATATACAATCGGACGCGGAGTTGATAAGTTTACAAAATGCATAAGATGTTCAGGGAAATCTTCTTGTTTAGGACGATTGCATACTAATACAAAATCAATATCTTTGTCTATTAATTGTTGAACATCTTGAGCAACCTCCTTAGTATAAAAAGGAGAGAATAAAAATACACGATCAGTTGTGTCTAAATCATTTAAACTGTTTAATTCACTCAATTTTTTACTAGAATTTAATTTTTCATCACTTTCTAATATAAAAGTTTCAAAAAATTTTAAATCTCCATAACCATTAATATATACATATCCTTCTCCACCAATAGCTTGGATTAAACATTGAGCAGCCATTTGTATGTCTAACGCTTGGTCTTCTAAACGATTAAATATACCCGTTAATTGTGTTTGTAGTATCTTTGACATGATTATCCTCCATTTCATTAGTATTGTAATGAAATATAATATTTTATGCAATGAAGCTTCAAAAGTTATCAATTATTTTTAAATTAAGCATGCAATAAAAAATATTATCTGCTATAATAATTTTTGAAAATTTATGTAATTGGATACAAGGAGGAACTTTCATGCCATTAGTTTCAATGAAAGAAATGTTAATCGATGCGAAAGAAAATGGTTATGCGGTTGGTCAATACAACTTAAATAACTTAGAATTTACACAAGCTATTTTAGAAGCTTCTCAAGAAGAGAACGCGCCAGTGATCTTAGGTGTTTCCGAAGGTGCTGCACGTTATATGAGTGGTTTTTATACAGTAGTTAAAATGGTAGAAGGTTTAATGCATGATTTAAACATTACTATACCAGTAGCTATCCACCTAGATCATGGTTCAAGTTTTGAAAAATGTAAAGAAGCTATTGATGCTGGATTTACTTCAGTAATGATTGATGCTTCACATAGTCCATTTGAAGAAAATATTGAAATTACTTCTAAAGTAGTAGAATATGCACATCAACATGGCGTGTCAGTTGAAGCTGAATTAGGAACAGTGGGTGGACAAGAAGATGATGTTGTAGGCGGTATCATCTATGCTGATCCTAAAGAATGTCAAGAATTAGTCGAAAGAACTGGTATTGATACTTTAGCACCAGCATTAGGTTCAGTACATGGTCCTTATAAAGGCGAACCTAAATTAGGCTTCAAAGAAATGGAAGAAATTGGTGCATCAACTGGATTACCACTTGTTTTACATGGTGGTACAGGTATTCCAACTAAAGATATTCAAAAAGCAATCCCTTATGGTACTGCAAAAATTAATGTAAATACTGAAAATCAAATTGCTTCAGCTAAAGCTGTTAGAGATGTATTGAACAATGATAAAGAAGTTTACGATCCTCGCAAATACTTAGGTCTAGCACGTGAAGCTATTAAAGAAACAGTAAAAGGCAAAATTAGAGAGTTTGGTACGTCTAATCGCGCTAAGTAAAATAATTATTATTAAAGGTTAAGGCAACCTGAACTGTCAGCAAAGTGTTCGCTTTGTTGACAGTTTTTTTATTTTATACAAAAATTTTACGATATATTATTAAAGTATTTGTATAAAGTTAGTCATGCTGAATGTTAATCAATTACTGACTCATGATTTATAAAAAATAAATTATCTCTTTTTAAAATTTATGAAAAAACAGAATTAAATAATTGTATAAATTGATTTATAATAGTGTTATCAATCTGTTATATGAAATATTAGATTTTTGGATATTAATATTATAATTGCTAAGTTTTTTTAAAAGTTAGTGTTTTACAAATAAATAATATATAATTTATAATGCGAATTATGTATAATTTTACAAAAGGCGAATAAAGGAGAAAAAATAAATGAGTCAAGAAGTAATTAAAATCCGAGGTGGTCAACCACTAAAGGGTGAAGTTACAATTAGTGGTGCAAAAAATAGTGCCGTAGCTATTATTCCAGCTACTCTATTAGCGCAAGGACAAGTGAAAATTGACGGTTTACCGCAAATCTCAGATGTTGAAACACTAGTGAGTTTATTAGAAGATTTAAATATTAAAACAAATCTTAATGGTAAAACATTAGAAGTTGATACAACAGACATTAAAAATGCACCGTTACCAAATAACAAAGTTGAATCTTTACGTGCTTCTTATTACATGATGGGAGCCATGTTAGGTCGCTTTAAAAAATGTGTGATTGGTTTACCAGGTGGTTGTCCATTGGGCCCACGTCCAATTGATCAACACATTAAAGGATTTAAAGCTTTAGGTGCTGAAATTGATGAATCAAGTGATACATCAATGAAAATAGAAGCAAAAGAATTGCACGGAGCCAACATCTTTTTAGATATGGTAAGTGTTGGTGCAACCATCAACATTATGCTTGCAGCTGTTCATGCAAAAGGGCAAACAACGATTGAAAATGCTGCCAAAGAACCAGAAGTAGTAGATGTAGCAAACTTTTTAAATAGCTTAGGCGCAAATATCAAAGGCGCCGGTACGAGTACTCTAAAAATCAGTGGTGTTGAAGAGTTACATGGAGCTGAATATCAAGTGATTCCTGATAGAATTGAAGCGGGAACGTATATGTGTATTGCCGCTGCTTGTGGTGACGAAGTAACAATTAAAAATATTGTACCTAAACATTTAGAAGCGCTCACAGTTAAACTAAATGAATTAGGTGTTGATATTGATATCGATGATGATAAAGAACAAATAGTAATTAAAGGTAAATCATCATATAAAAATGTAGATATTAAAACATTAGTATATCCTGGATTTGCTACTGACTTACAACAACCTATTACGCCTTTATTATTTATGACAGATGGTCCATCTTTCGTTACAGAAACGATATATCCAGCTCGTTTCCGCCATGTAGAAGAGCTCAAAAATATGGGAGCTAGTATTGAAGCAGATACGTCTACTGGTACTGCAACAATTAAACCTTCTAAACTTCAAGGTGCCAAAGTATATGCGAGTGATCTACGTGCAGGAGCTTGCTTGATTATTGCTGGATTACTAGCAGAAGGTGTTACAACAATTTATAATGTTAAACATATTTATAGAGGATATACAGATATCGTTAAACATCTTAAAGATTTAGGTGCGGATATTTGGACTGAACAAGTTTAATTATTTTTGATATACTTAAATATATTAATTGCTGAAGTATATTAAATACCTGCAATGTTTAAGAAGTTTTGAATAGAGGTGAAGACAATGGAAATCTGTCCATATCTCGAAGAAACCTTTAAAATTGTTGGTAGAAGTTGGAACGGTTTAATCATTAATTACCTATCTCGATGCGCTGATTATACTGCACACTTTTCCGATATGAAAAGGGATTTAAAAACAATTACTCCACGTGCATTAAGTATTAAGCTTACAGAATTAGGTGAGTGGGAATTAGTAGACAAAAAAGTCATTTCTACACGTCCTGTTTCTATCGTTTATGAGTTAACCGATAAAGGAAAAGCACTTGCTGAGGCTTTAAGACCAATTGAAGCATGGGCTAGAGATTACGTCACATTAGAACATAACGATTCAGTTAAATAATATAGTTAAAAGGTTGGAGTTTATATAAACTTTAACCTTTTAATTATGTTTAAATAACATCAAATCGGATATATATTAGACATACACATTCTTAAGGAGTGAATCATTGATGAGAAATTATACTCAACAATATATTAATGGTGAATGGATTGATAGTGAAAGTAACGAAACAATTGATGTAATTAATCCAGCAACAGAAGAAGTTATTGGAAAAGTTGCAAAAGGTAATGAAAAAGACGTAGAAAAAGCGGTTCAAGCTGCTCATGACGTATATTTAGAATTTCGCCATAGTTCAGTTGAAGAAAGAAAACAACTACTAGATAGAATAGTAGAAGAATATAAAAATAGAAAACAAGATATTATTGAAGCAATTACTGCAGAGTTAGGTGCTCCACTAACTGTTTCAGAAAATGTTCATTATCAAATGGGTTTACAACACTTTTCAGAAGCACGTAGAGCTTTAGATTCATTTGAATTTGAAGAACGTCGTGGAGATGATTTGGTAACTAAAGAAGCGATTGGCGTTTCTGGATTAGTTACACCATGGAATTTCCCAACTAATCAAACATCTCTTAAATTAGCAGCAGCATTTGCTGCAGGTAGTCCAGTTGTGTTAAAACCTTCTGAAGAAACACCATTTGCTGCAATAATTTTAGCTGAAATCTTTGAAAAAGCAGGCGTTCCTAAAGGTGTATTTAACTTAGTTAATGGTGATGGTGAAGGTGTAGGTAATCCATTAAGCGAACATCCTAAAGTTAGAATGATGTCATTCACTGGTTCTGGAGCTACAGGTTCTAAAATTATGGAAAAAGCAGCTAAAGATATCAAAAAAGTATCTCTTGAATTAGGTGGCAAATCACCATATATCGTACTTGACGATGTAGATATTAAAGAAGCTGCAAAAGCTACAACTGGAAAGGTTGTTAATAATACTGGTCAAGTATGTACTGCAGGAACAAGAATCTTAGTTCCAGAAAGTATTAAACAAGAATTCTTAACTGCCTTAAAAGAAGAGTTTAGTAATGTTAAAGTTGGCGATCCACTTGATAAAAATACTCAAGTAGGACCAATCATTAGTAAAAAACAATTCGACACAGTACAATCTTATATTGATAAAGGTATTGAAGAAGGCGCTGAATTATTATATGGCGGTCCAGGTAAACCAGAAGGATTAGATACAGGTTATTTTGCTAGACCAACTATTTTTGTAAATGTTAAAAATGATATGACTATTGCACAAGAAGAAATTTTTGGTCCAGTTGTTTCAGTAATCACATATAATGATTTAGACGAAGCAATCGAAATTGCTAATGATACTAAATATGGTTTAGCAGGATATGTAATTGGTAAAGATAAAGAAACACTTCAAAAAGTAGCACGTTCAATTGAGGCAGGTAGAATTCAAATTAATGAATCTCCAAACGAACCTTATTTACCATTTGGTGGTTATAAACAATCTGGTATCGGTCGTGAATGGGGCGACTACGGAATTGAAGAGTTCTTAGAAGTAAAATCAATTGCTGGTTATTTTAAATAATTAAGTATAATGAAATATTTTAATATAAATACAGTTCATGGAATCGTTTTAGTTCCATGAGCTGTTTTATTTTTTGAAATTTAATAAAATCATTTTGTAATTAAATTAAAAATTTGCTATATTAATTCTAGTATTTAAGATGCTAACGTTTAAAACATTTAAGTTATAATCATTTAGATGATTTGACAATGCTAGTAGCTAGATGATTTTTATAAAAATATAAGAAATGGGTGCAATTTATGCCTGAAAGAGAACGAACATCACCACAATATGAATCTTTTCATGAATTGTATAAAAATTATACGACAAAAGAACTTACGCAAAAAGCAAAATCATTAAAACTAACTAATTATAGTAAATTGAATAAAAGTGAGCTTGTCTTGGCAATTATGGAAGCTCAAATGGAAAAAGATGGAAATTACTATATGGAGGGTGTTTTAGATGATATACAACCTGATGGATATGGTTTCTTAAGAACCGTTAATTATTCTAAAGGTGAAAAAGATATATATATATCAGCGAGTCAAATTAGACGTTTTGAAATTAAACGAGGCGATAAAGTAACTGGAAAAGTACGAAAGCCTAAAGACAATGAAAAATACTATGGACTTCTACAAGTTGACTTTGTTAATGATGAAAATGCAGAAGTTGTAAAAAAACGTCCTCATTTCCAAGCACTTACTCCGTTATACCCAGAGGAAAGAATTATTCTTGAAACAGAGCCTCAAAACTATTCTACTCGAATTATGGATTTAGTTACTCCAATTGGTTTAGGTCAACGTGGTCTTATTGTTGCTCCTCCTAAAGCTGGTAAAACGTCATTACTTAAAGAAATTGCAAATGCAATTAGTACAAATAAACCAGATGCTAAATTATTTATATTATTAGTAGGTGAACGACCTGAAGAGGTAACTGATATAGAGCGTTCAGTAGAGTCAGCAGAAGTAGTACATTCCACTTTTGATGAACCTCCTCAACACCACGTTAAGGTAGCAGAGTTATTACTAGAAAGAGCAAAACGTCTTGTAGAGATAGGACAAGATGTCATTATCTTGATGGACTCTATTACGCGTTTAGCAAGAGCATATAATCTTGTTATCCCGCCTAGTGGTAGAACATTGTCAGGTGGTTTGGATCCAGCATCCTTACATAAGCCTAAAGCATTTTTCGGTGCTGCGCGTAATATTGAAGCAGGTGGTAGCCTAACTATTTTAGCAACAGCTTTAGTAGATACAGGTTCACGTATGGATGATATGATTTATGAAGAGTTCAAAGGTACAGGTAATATGGAACTTCATCTTGATCGTAAATTATCCGAACGTCGAATATTCCCAGCTATTGATATTGGACGTAGTTCTACACGTAAAGAAGAATTATTAATTAGCAAGTCCGAATTAGACTCATTATGGCAACTTAGAAATATGTTTACTGATTCTACCGATTTTACAGAGCGTTTTATAAGAAAATTAAAACGTTCAGAAAATAACAAAGAATTTTTTGAACAATTGCAAAAGGCAGCCGCTGAAAGTACAAAAACAGGAAAACCAATTATCTAAAATATATGATTGAGGGTTGCGTTTTCCTTCAATAACTATTATAATTACACAGTATTGGGTAAAAACTCACAAATAACTCTGTTCCAGATGGTTCAGGGCAAAGGAGCTGAAAAAAATGAAACAAGGAATTCATCCTGATTACCACAAAGTCATCTTTTTAGATACAACAACTAACTTTAAATTCTTAAGTGGTTCTACTAAAACTTCTTCAGAAACAATGGAATGGGAAGATGGTAACGAATACCCAGTTATTCGCTTAGATGTATCATCTGATTCACATCCATTCTACACAGGACGTCAAAAATTCGCTGCTGCGGATGGTCGTGTGGAACGTTTCAACAAAAAGTTTGGTCTCAAATCAAACAACAATTAATTTTGAACTTAAAATGCCTGCCTAATCTATTATGTATAGAATTAAGCAGGTATTTTTTTATTTCTAAACTATTTTATTCATTTGTTCAATGATAACCCAGTAATAAACTCATTTATAATAAACGAAAATATGATATAATTAAGCGATTATGTTTTGAAAAAGGTGGAACTTATAATGTATGAAACTTACCATTCTGGTTGGATTGAATGCATTACTGGAAGTATGTTTAGTGGTAAATCGGAAGAATTAATTCGTCGATTAAGAAGAGGAATTTATGCTAAACAAAAAGTAATCGTATTTAAACCGGCTATTGATGACCGGTATCATAAAGAAAAAGTTGTATCACATGATGGTAATGAACTAGAAGCCATTAATATTTCAACAGCTAGAGAAATACTATTACAAAATTTATCTCAATTTGATGTCATAGGGATAGATGAAATTCAATTTTTTGATAATGAAATTGTACATATAGTAGAAAAGCTAGCTGAAGAGGGTCATAGAGTTGTAGTAGCAGGTTTAGACATGGACTTTAGAGGTGAACCTTTTGACCCCATGCCTCAAATTATGGCTGTAAGTGAACAAGTGACCAAATTACAAGCCGTTTGTGCAGTATGTGGTTCGTCATCAAGTCGGACGCAACGTTTAATCGATGGACAACCAGCAAGAATTGATGACCCAATTATATTAGTAGGAGCAAATGAAAGTTATGAGCCAAGATGCAGAGCACATCATATTGTAGCACCTAGCATCAATGACAAGGAGGAAATATAGTGTTTGATCAATTAGATATTGTTGAAGAAAGATATGAACAGTTAAATGAAATGTTAAGTGATCCAGAAATCGTCAACGATCCAGATAAATTACGAAAATATTCTAAAGAGCAAGCTGATTTACAGAAAACAGTAGATGTTTATAGAGATTACAAAAGTAAAAAAGAAGAAGTAGCAGAAATAGATGAAATGCTAACTGAAACAGATGATAAAGAAGAAATTGAAATGTTAAAAGAAGAAGCATCTGGATTAAAAAGTGAACTTCCTGAATTAGAAGAACAACTTAAATTCTTGTTAATTCCTAAAGATCCAAACGATGAAAAAGACGTTATTGTCGAAATTAGAGCAGCAGCTGGTGGAGATGAAGCAGCTATTTTCGCAGGCGATTTATTAAGAATGTATACAAAATATGCGGAATCTCAAAATTTTAAAACTGAAATTGTTGAAGCGGCAGAAAGTGATCATGGTGGATATAAAGAAATCAGTTTTTCAGTTTCAGGTAGTGGTGCCTATAGTAAGTTGAAATTTGAAAATGGTGCTCATCGTGTACAACGTGTGCCCGAAACAGAATCTGGAGGACGTATTCATACATCTACAGCGACTGTAGCTGTATTACCTGAAGTTGAAGATGTAGAAATTGAAGTGCGTAATGAAGATTTGAAAATTGATACGTATCGTTCAAGTGGTGCTGGTGGTCAACACGTTAATACTACAGACTCTGCTGTGCGTATTACACATATTCCAACCGGTATTATTGCAACGTCTTCAGAAAAATCACAAATTCAAAACCGTGAAAAAGCATTAAAAGTATTAAAAGCACGATTATATGATATGAAATTACAAGAAGAACAGCAAAAGTATGCAGCTCAACGTAAATCAGCTGTAGGGACAGGAGATCGTTCTGAACGTGTACGAACTTATAATTATCCTCAAAGTCGTGTGACAGATCATCGAATTGGTTTAACTTTACAAAAGCTCGACCAAATTATGGAAGGTAAATTGGATGAAATTATTGATGCATTAACACTTTCTGAGCAAACTGAAAAACTGAAAGAACTAAATAATGGCGAGCTTTAAAGATACCTTACAAGAAGCGATTGAATTAACAAAAGAAAAAGGATTTGAGCAATCTAGAGCGGAATGGCTGATGTTAGACTTATTTAAATGGTCTAGGACTGATTATTTAATGCATATGTATGATGAGATGTCTCAAGCTGAAGAAGCAAAATTTTCACTTGCATTAGACCGTATGTTATTAGGAGAGCCTATTCAATATATTGTTGGTTTTCAATCATTTTATGGATATCAATTACAAGTAAATTCTCAATGTCTTATTCCACGTCCAGAAACAGAAGAAGTTATGCTTCATTTTTTAGAGCATTGTAAAGATGGAAGTACAATTGCTGATATAGGAACAGGCAGTGGAGCGATTGCAATTGTACTTAAAAAACTAAATCCAACCTTAAATGTAATAGCCACAGATCTTATTGAAGATACTCTAGAGGTAGCATCTGATAATGCACATCAATTAAAAGCGGATATCAGATTTCTAAAAGGTAACGCCCTTAAACCACTTATTAAAGAAAATATTAAATTAGATGGCTTAATTTCAAACCCTCCTTATATTGATCAAACTGAGATGAAAGATATGGAAGATACGGTAGTAAAGTATGAACCTCATATCGCGTTATTTGCTGAGGATGAAGGGTATGAAATTTATGAGATGATTCTAGATGATTTACCAAAAGTACTTAATAAAGGGGCTTATGTAACTTTTGAAATTGGATATAATCAAGGAGAAATATTAAAAGCACGTATTATAAATAAATATCCGCATGTGAATGTAAATCTCTTGAAAGATATTAACGGATTAAATAGAATGATTTCATTTAAGTGGTAATAGTGGAGTGGGAAAGAAATGTATTATTTTCTAACCCACTTCTTTTACTTTAATAATTTCACATATGTGAAAGGTGTGATCAAAGTGAAAACAAATATATGGAATATGAAAGATTATAGTCAAGATCCCCACACGTTTTCTCAATTAGCAGAAATAAAAACTATTTATGAAAATGGTGGCCTAATTGCGATACCTACTGAAACAGTGTACGGTTTAGGTGCCAATGCTAAAAATGAACAGGCAGTAGAAAACATTTATAAAGCCAAAGGACGCCCGTCTGATAACCCACTGATTGTTCATATTTACAAGCAATCACAAATGGATGCATTTGTATCAACTATCCCTAAGGAAGCTAAGAAATTAATGAATGCATTTTGGCCTGGCCCCATCTCGTTTATTCTTCCTTTAAAACAAGGATATTTATGTGAGAAAGTGACAGGTGGTCTTAATTCTATTGCTGTAAGAATGCCAAGTCATCCAATTGGAAGAGCAATATTAGAATATGTTGATTTACCAATCGCAGCACCCAGTGCAAATATAAGCGGAAGACCTTCTCCAACGACATTTCAACATGTTTATAATGATTTAAATGGAAAAATAGATGGTATTGTGAATGGCGATCAAAGTGAAGAAGGCTTGGAGAGTACAGTTTTAGATTGTACCCAATTTCCTTTTAGAATAGCAAGACCAGGATCAATTACTCAAACAATGCTTAATCAGGTGGTACCTCACAGCGTCATTCAATATGATTATAATCAATTAGAACGTCCCATAGCACCAGGTATGAAATATAAACACTATGCACCTAAAACACCTGTATATATGTTAACTGAATTGACACAACCTATTTCTGAGTTAAATGAATCAGGGTTAGCATTTGTTTTACCTTCTAGTATGAAAAAGTATGTACCTAAAGATGGTATATTTATCTCTCTTTGTGAAAATCAAAGAGATGTTAAAGGGGCTAATCATAACTTATATAAAATTTTACATGACATTGATGATGATGAACGAATAAAAAAAGCATTTATTTATACTTTTGATAATATTGAAGGTTCTGAAGCAGTTATGAATCGTATGCTAAAAGCAACGGGAAATCAAATAGTTAAAGGAAGAGAATTATGAAGATAATATTTGTATGTACTGGAAATACTTGTAGAAGTCCTATTGCTGAAAGTATAGCTACAGCGCTTCTACCTAACGATTCTATTCAATCACGTGGATTATTTGCAATGAATGGACAATCCATTACTCCTGAAGCATTAGAAGTTATTTTAGAAAATAATTTACCAGAACCCTCTGTATCTCAAATATTCAGTCAAGATGACTTAAAAAGTGATTTAATTTTAACGATGACCAATAGTCATAAACGACAGTTAATCAGTCAATTTGGGACAGAATATCCTATTTATACATTATGTGAGTATGTATCAGAAACAGGTGAAATAGATGATCCATTTGGCGGTAGCATAGATACCTATCGTCACACATTTAATCAATTATATTCTCTTATTAGCAAATTGAAACACGAGGAATAAAGAGAAATATTACGCTAATAGTATAAGTTGAGTAATAAATAAGTTATAATAAAGAAGTATAGCTTGTCAGCTATGCTTCTTTTTATCTTTGCAAGTGAGGTGAAATAATATGCAAGAACTTACAACTTTACTGGATGAATTGAAAACTCAATCGTTTTTCAAAAAAGATGAGATTTGTGTGATAGGATGTTCAACTTCTGAAGTAATTGGGGAAAAAATTGGGTCAGTTGGTTCAATGGAAGTTGCTGAAACTATTTTTAATGAATTGGAACGTATAAAACGTGAAACGGGCGTTTCATTTGCGTTTCAAGGTTGTGAACATATTAATAGGGCGATTACAATTGAGCGTGAAGATTATAATCCATTTACTATGGAAGAAGTAACTGTTGTACCAGATGTTCATGCAGGAGGAAGTCTTGCTACATATGCCTATCAACATATGAAAGATCCAATAGTCATTGAATATATAAAAGTGCCTAAAGGTATTGATATTGGTCAAACGCTTATTGGAATGCACATTAATCATGTTTGTGTTCCGTTGAGAACAAGCGTTAAAAAAGTTGGTGAAGCTACAGTTACAATCGCTACTTCAAGACCAAAAAAAATTGGTGGAGAAAGAGCTAAATATGAATAAGTTCTAAAGGAAGAAGGGGAATATATGTCTTATATTAAAGAACAAGATCACATTATTTATGAAGCGATTCAAAATGAATACAACCGTCAAAACAATAATATTGAGCTCATTGCTTCAGAGAACTTCGTTTCAGAAGCGGTAATGGAAGCGCAAGGATCTGTAATGACAAATAAATATGCAGAAGGCTATCCAGGTCGTCGTTACTATGGTGGTTGTGAATATGTTGATGTTACGGAAACAATAGCTATTGAACGTATCAAAGCTTTATTCGGAGCTGAACATGCAAATGTACAACCCCATTCAGGTTCTCAAGCTAATATGGCAGTGTATTTAGTTGCTTTAGAGATGGGAGATACTGTGCTTGGAATGAATTTAAGTCATGGTGGTCATTTAACTCACGGTGCTTCAGTTAATTTTAGTGGTAAGTTTTATAACTTTATCGATTATGGCGTAGATAAAGAAACTGAAAGAATTAATTATGATGAAATTCGTGAATTGGCACAGAAACATAAGCCTAAATTAATTGTAGCTGGTACGTCAGCGTATTCTAGACAATTAGATTTTAAGAAATTTAAAGAAATTGCTGATGAAGTTGGTGCTAAATTAATGGTTGATATGGCACACATTGCAGGTTTAGTAGCAACTGGATTACATCCTAATCCTGTAGAATATGCTGACTTTGTTACCAGTACAACTCATAAAACGTTGAGAGGACCACGTGGAGGCCTGATTCTTTGCAAGGAAAAGTATAAAAAAGAGATAGATAAGACAATATTTCCTGGAATTCAAGGTGGACCACTAGAACATGTGATTGCTGCAAAAACTGTTGCTTTTGGAGAAGCTTTAGAACCAGATTTCAAAGTGTATCAAGAACAAGTCATTAAAAATGCTAAAACTTTAGCTGAAACACTTCAAAATGAAGGATTTAGAATTGTTTCAGGAGGTACAGATAATCATCTAATTTCAGTAGATGTGAAACAATCAGTTAATTTAACGGGTAAACAGGCTGAAGAAACATTAGATTCAATTGGTATTACATGTAATAAAAATACAATACCTTTTGATCAGGAGAAACCATTCGTTACAAGTGGAATTAGACTAGGCACTCCTGCTGCAACGACGCGTGGTTTTGATGAAGTAGCATTTAAAGAAGTTGCTTTAATTATCAGTACAGCATTAAAAAATTCAAATGACCAAGCAAAATTGAAAGAAGCTAGTGATAGAGTAAAACAATTGACTCAACAATATCCGCTATATGAATAACAACATAAATGGAGGAAATGAATTATGAGTAAAGTACATGTATTTGATCACCCACTCATTCAACATAAATTGAGTTACATTCGTGATAAAAATACTGGAACAAAAGAATTTAGAGAGCTTGTTGATGAAGTAGGTATGCTAATGGCATATGAAGTTACAAGAGATTTACAATTGCAAGATGTAGAAATTGAAACACCTGTAACAACTATGACAGCAAAACGATTAGCTGGAAAAAAATTAGCAATTGTACCTATTTTAAGAGCAGGATTAGGGATGACAGATGGTGTATTAAGCTTAGTTCCAGCTGCTCGTGTAGGACATATTGGTTTGTATCGTGATCCTAAAACATTAAAAGCAGTAGAATATTTTGCTAAATTACCTCAAGATATCGATGAACGTGAAATTATAGTAGTTGATCCAATGTTAGCTACAGGCGCTTCAGCAATCGAAGCAATCAATTCACTAAAAAATCGAGGTGCAAAGAATATTCGTTTTATGTGTTTAATTGCCGCACCTGAGGGTGTTGAAAAAATGCAAGAAGCGCATGAAGATGTTGATATCTATATTGCAGCTTTAGATGAAAAACTTAATGAAAAAGCATATATTACACCTGGTTTAGGAGATGCTGGGGATAGATTATTTGGTACTAAATAGTACTATAGGAGTAAATATTATGAGAAAGATTATGACAGTCTTTGGTACAAGACCGGAAGCAATTAAAATGGCACCTTTAGTTAAAGCACTTGAAAAAGATTCAATGCTAGAACCAATTATTGTTGTAACTGCTCAACATAGAGAAATGCTTGATTCAGTTTTAAAAACATTCAACATAAAACCACATTATGATTTGAATATTATGAAAAAAGGGCAAACTCTTTCAGAAATAACAGCTAAATCTATTATTCAACTTGAGCAAATTATGAAAAAAGAATGTCCAGATATGGTACTTGTTCATGGTGATACAACAACTACTTTTTCTGGCGCATTAGCAGCATTTTATAATCATACCTCTGTAGGCCACGTAGAAGCTGGTCTTAGAAGTGGGAATAAATATGCGCCTTTTCCAGAAGAAATAAATCGGCAGATGGTTAGTAACATTGCCGATTTACACTTTGCTCCTACTATTGGTGCAAAACGCAATCTAATTCAAGAAAATAAAGATAAGACATCTATAGTGATTACTGGCAATACTGCCATTGATACACTAAATTTTACAATTAATAAAAATTATACTTCTGAGTTGATAGAAAAGCATAAAAATAAAAAAATTGTATTGCTGACCGTTCATCGTAGAGAGAATATTGGAAAACCTATGGAACATATTTTCAAAGCAGTTAGAGATATCGTTGAAGATATTGAAGACGTTGTAGTAGTTTTTCCTTTACATATGAATCCCGAAGTTAGAAAACTATCATACGATTATTTAGAAAATCATCCAAGGATAGAGCTTATTGAACCATTAGATGTTGTCGATTTTCATAATTTTGCTAATCATGCTTATTTAATTTTGACTGATTCTGGAGGCATTCAAGAAGAAGCACCATCATTAAATAAACCAGTTTTAGTTCTTAGAGATGTAACTGAAAGACCTGAAGGTGTAGAAGCTGGAACATTAAAAGTAATTGGAACAGAGTATACACATGTGTATCAAGAAATAAGAAAATTATTAAAGAACAAACAAGTTTATAATAATATGGCCTATGCTCAAAATCCTTATGGAGATGGAAAGGCATCTGAACGTATATGTGATAGTATTAAATACTATTTAGGATTAACTGAAGAAATACCTAAAGAATTTGAAAAGTTAAAAAATTGTTGATTTATTTGTGAACATTTTATGACAATATTGGTGTTAAATTAAACAACAATTTGAATAGAATTGACACATAAATTACCCTATATTATTATTGAAATTGTATGAGTGGAACGGTTTCCATGATTGTCATAAGTTTTGGAGGCACAAAGAATGAAACGGTTCAGCATCATATTTAGACAATTCATTCAATATTACATTTATTTTTTAATATTGTTAAGTATTTTGTATTTTATTAAATCTAATTCTTTTTTATTAGGCTTAATAATTGGGACACTTGGGTCTCTAATCAACACATACATTTTTGAGATATATCTTTCTAGGGCAAAACAACCAGATAATATACATATTTCTACAGGTAATGTATGGAGATACTTAGTCGCAATTATTGCATGTATAGTATGGGTTGTCTTTAAAGAGAATGTAAATATCATTGGTATAATGATAGGCCTTATGATTTCTTATGTATTAATCATTTTTCGCCCTCTCTTGCTAAAATAGTAAACTATATACAGAAAGAGGTGAGTACATGGATCACAAATCCCCACTCGTAAGTTGGAATGTGTTTGGATTTGATATTGTTTTCAACTTAGCAAGTATTATGATGCTTATTATTACTGCTATTATTGTTTTTATAATAGCTATTGTTTGTACGCGTAATCTTAAGAAAAGACCTAGTGGCAAACAAAACTTTATCGAATGGATTTTCGATTTTGTAAGAGGCATTATTGAGAGTAACATGGCTTGGAAAAAAGGTGGTCAATTTCACTTCTTGGCGGTAACATTAATTTTATTTATTTTTGTTGCCAATATGCTAGGTTTACCATTTGCAATTGTTACACATGATCATTATTTATGGTGGAAATCTCCAACTGCTGACGCGACTGTAACGTTGACGTTATCTACGATGATGATTTTATTAACACATTACTATGGTGTTAAAATGCGTGGAACAAAAGCATATGTTGGTAATTACTTTAAACCTTTCTGGCCATTAGCAATTATTAATGTCTTTGAAGAATTCTCTTCAACATTAACACTAGGTTTACGTCTTTACGGTAATATTTTTGCTGGTGAGTTACTATTATCACTATTAGCTGGCCTGTTTTTCCAAAACGGCTGGGGCTGGATAATTAGTATTCCTGGCTTAATTATATGGCAAGGATTCTCAATCTTTGTCGGTACAATCCAAGCATATATCTTTATTATGCTATCTATGGTTTACATGTCCCATAAAGTTGCGGACGCACATTAACATAAACAAACATTTTAGGAGGAATTATTAATATGGGTTTAATCGCAGCAGCAATTGCAATCGGTTTATCAGCATTAGGTGCTGGTATCGGTAACGGTCTTATTGTTTCAAGAACAGTTGAAGGTGTAGCACGTCAACCAGAAGCACGTGGTCAATTAATGAGTATTATGTTCATTGGTATTGGTTTAGTTGAAGCATTACCAATCATCGGCGTTGTTATCTCATTCATGACATTATTCAGATAAGAAATGTTCGAGGCGAAGTCTCTTTGATCTTCGCCATTCGTTTTATTTAGTGGCAAAGTGATGATTAATAATGAAAGGAGTGTCAAATGCCAGTGAACGCATTAACTAATTCATTTGTTTTAGGTGCAACTACAGGTGGCGTTGAATGGGGAACAACAATTGTTACAATTATTACATTTATAATCCTATTAGCGTTATTGAAAAAATTTGCTTGGGGTCCATTAAAAGAAGTAATGGATAAACGTGAACGCGATATCAATAGAGATATTGACGAAGCTGAAGAAGCAAAATTGAATGCACAAAAACTTGAAGAAGAAAATAAAAAGACACTTAAAGAAACACAAGATGAAGTTCATCATATTCTTGAGGATGCAAGAATTCAAGCACGTAAACAACATGAAGAAATTATTAAAGATGCACATGAACGTGCAAACGGTATGATTGAAACAGCACAAAGTGAAATCAACAGTGAAAAAGAACGCGCTCTTGCAGATATTAATAATCAAGTTTCTGAGTTATCTGTTTTAATAGCTTCTAAAGTTTTACAAAAAGAAATTTCAGAACAAGATCAAAAAGGTCTCGTTGATAAGTATCTTAAAGAGGCAGGCGATAAATAATGGCAGATGTAGCAAAAAAATATGCTAAAGCTTTATTTGATGTCTCTATAGATAAAGATCGATTAGATTTAATGTATGAAGAATTACAAGAAGTTAGTCATGCAACTTTAAATTACATTGATGATTTAAAAGCAATTGATTCAAATCCTAATCAGCCTGCTTCTGAACGACGTAAATTCGCAGGTATTGTATTTGGGGATGCGAACTATTACTTAAAAAATATGCTAATGATTTTAGCAAATAATCGTCATTTAGCGCTTATCCATTCTATCTTTAAAGAATTTAAACATTTGTATGACCATCATTATAATCAAGGTGATGCTTTGGTTGAATCTGTATATCAATTGAATGAAGAAGAATTATCTCGTATTGAAAGTGTAATTCTTAACAAAACTAAATTGTCTAAAGTACATATTACAACTAAAATAAATCCTAACTTAATTGGCGGTTTTAGAGCAAAAGTTGGGACTACTGTATTAGATGGCAGTATAAAAAATGATTTAGAACAAATAGAGCGTAAATTTAAAAGAGTTAATTAAAAAAGAGGAGTGACATAGATGGCCATCAAAGCTGAAGAAATCAGTGCATTACTTCGCTCACAAATTGAAAACTATGAGTCAGAAATGTCTGTTGATGATGTAGGTACCGTCCTTCAAATTGGTGATGGTATTGCATTAATTCACGGATTAAATGATTGTATGGCTGGTGAGCTTGTAGAGTTTTCAAATGGAGTGCTTGGTTTAGCACAAAACCTTGAAGAATCAAATGTGGGTGTCGTAATCTTAGGACCTTATAGTGAAATTAGAGAAGGCGACGAAGTTAAACGTACTGGCCGTATCATGGAAGTGCCAGTAGGTGAAGAACTTATCGGACGTGTTGTAAATCCACTTGGTCAACCAATTGATGGACAAGGTCCTATCAATTCAACTAAGACACGCCCTGTTGAGCAAAAAGCAACAGGTGTTATGGATCGTAAATCAGTTGATGAACCATTACAAACTGGTATTAAAGCGATTGACGCATTAGTACCAATTGGTCGTGGACAACGTGAATTAATTATTGGTGATAGACAAACAGGTAAAACAACGATTGGTATTGATACAATTTTAAACCAAAAAGGTTTAGATACAATTTGTATTTATGTAGCTATTGGTCAAAAAGATTCAACAGTACGTGCAAACGTTGAAAAATTACGTCAAGCTGGTGCTTTAGACTACACAATTGTTGTATCTGCATCAGCAGCGGAACCAGCACCATTATTATACATTGCCCCTTATTCAGGAGTAACAATGGGTGAAGAGTTCATGTTTAATGGAAAAAATGTACTTGTTGTATATGATGATTTAACTAAACAAGCAGCTGCTTATCGTGAATTATCATTATTATTACGCAGACCTCCAGGTCGTGAAGCATATCCAGGGGACGTCTTCTACTTACACAGTAGATTGTTAGAAAGAGCAGCTAAATTAAGCGATGCATTAGGTGGCGGTTCAATTACAGCTTTACCTATCATTGAAACACAAGCTGGAGATATCTCTGCATATGTTCCAACTAACGTAATTTCAATTACTGACGGACAAATTTTCTTACAATCTGATTTATTCTTCTCAGGTGTACGACCTGCGATCAATGCCGGTCAGTCTGTATCACGTGTTGGTGGTTCAGCACAAATTAAAGCAATGAAAAAAGTTGCCGGTACATTACGTTTAGATTTAGCATCTTATCGTGAGTTAGAATCATTTGCACAATTTGGTTCTGATTTAGACGAATATACTGCTAGAAAATTAGAACGTGGTAAACGTACGGTTGAAGTTTTAAAACAAGATCAAAACAAACCACTTCCTGTTGAAAATCAAGTGTTAATTATTTATGCCTTAACAAAAGGTTATTTAGATGACATTCCTGTAGAAGACATTACACGTTTTGAAGATGAATTAAATAGTTGGTCTAAATCAAATGCTTCAGAATTATTAGGAGAAATCAGAGAAACTGGTAACCTTCCTGATGATGCTAAATTTGAATCAGCTATTAATGAATTTAAGAAAAGTTTTAGCAAGTCTGAATAACTAAACTTTAAATCAAAAAGGTGGTGAGATAATGGCTTCTCTTAAAGAGATAGATAGTCGTATTAAATCGACGAAAAAAATGAAACAGATTACTAAAGCGATGAACATGGTTTCAAGTTCTAAATTACGTCGAGCTGAAAAAAATACTAAGCAATTCGAACCTTATATGGAAAAAATGCAAGATGCGATAACTGCTATTGCAGGCGCAAGTAAAAATTCAAGTCATCCAATGTTAAGACCAAGACACATTCAACGTAGTGGTTACCTGGTTATTACAAGTGACAAAGGATTAGCGGGTGCTTATAGTTCGAATGTGCTTAAACGACTAGTCAATGACATTAAAGAAAAACATACAAATAGTGATGAATATAGCATTATTGTTTTAGGTCAATCCGGTGTTGATTTCCTTAAAAATAGAGGTTATGAAGTTGAAAGTTCACTTGTTGATGTACCTGATCAACCTTCATTTAAATCAATACAAGCTATCGCTAAGCATGCGATTGACTTATTCAGTGAAGAACATATTGATGAACTTAAGATTTATTATAGCCACTATGTTAGTGTTCTTGAAAATAAACCTTCTGTTAAACAAGTTCTACCATTATCTCAAGAAGATTCTAGTCAAGGCCAAGGTCAAATGTCGTCATATGAATTTGAACCAGATAAAGACTCAATCTTAAGAGTTATTCTTCCACAATACGTTGAAAGTTTAATCTATGGAACGATTCTTGATGCTAAGGCTAGTGAACATGCAGCACGTATGACTGCAATGAAAAATGCATCTGATAATGCAACTGAACTTATTGATGACTTATCATTACAATATAATAGAGCGAGACAAGCTGAAATCACTCAACAAATTACAGAAATTGTTGGTGGTTCTGCCGCACTTGAATAATATTTTAAAGGAGGAAACAACATGGGTAATGGCCGTGTAACTCAGGTTATGGGTCCTGTAATTGATGTTCGATTCGAACATAATGAAGTCCCTGAAATTAATAATGCCCTAATTATTGAAGTCCCTAAAAATGATGGCACATTCAAATTAACATTAGAAGTTGCATTGCAATTAGGTGATGATGTTGTTCGTACTATTGCAATGGATTCAACTGATGGTGTTCAACGTGGTATGCAAGTTGTGAATACTGGTAAAGATATTAGTGTTCCTGTAGGTGAAGAAACACTTGGACGTGTGTTTAACGTTTTAGGAGAAACAATAGATTTAAATGAAAAAATAGATAGTTCTGTTAGACGTGATCCAATTCATCGTCGTCAACCTAATTTTGATGAATTGTCTACTGAAGTAGAAATCCTTGAAACAGGTATCAAAGTTGTAGACTTATTAGCACCTTATATTAAGGGTGGTAAGATTGGTTTATTCGGTGGTGCCGGTGTAGGTAAAACTGTATTAATTCAAGAATTAATCAATAATATCGCTCAAGAACATGGTGGTATTTCTGTATTCGCTGGTGTAGGTGAACGTACTCGTGAAGGTAACGACTTATACTATGAAATGAGCGATAGTGGCGTTATCAATAAAACTGCCATGGTATTCGGACAAATGAATGAGCCACCAGGTGCGCGTATGCGTGTTGCTTTATCTGCATTGACAATGGCTGAATATTTCCGTGATGAACAAGGTCAAGATGTACTTTTATTCATTGACAATATTTTCCGCTTTACTCAAGCTGGTTCTGAAGTTTCAGCATTATTAGGACGTATGCCTTCAGCTGTAGGTTATCAACCAACATTAGCAACTGAAATGGGTCAATTACAAGAACGTATTACATCTACTAATAAAGGTTCAGTCACTTCAATTCAAGCAGTATTCGTTCCTGCCGATGACTATACTGACCCAGCACCAGCAACTGCGTTCGCGCATTTAGATGCAACAACAAACTTAGAACGTAAATTAACTGAAATGGGTATTTATCCTGCGGTAGACCCATTAGCTTCAACTTCTAGAGCTTTAGAACCATCTATTGTTGGACAAGAACATTATGAAGTTGCACGTGAAGTTCAATCTACATTACAAAAATACAGAGAATTACAAGATATCATTGCAATTTTAGGTATGGATGAATTATCTGAAGAAGATAAATTAACAGTAGAACGCGCGCGTAGAATTCAATTCTTCTTATCACAAAACTTCCATGTGGCTGAACAATTTACTGGTCAAAAAGGTTCTTATGTTCCAGTTAAAACAACTGTAGCGGACTTTAAAGATATCTTAAATGGTAAATATGATCATATTCCTGAGGATGCGTTCCGTTTAGTTGGAAGTATGGATGATGTTATTGCTAAAGCTAAAGATATGGGTGTTGAAGTTTAAACTAATTAGGAGGTAAAGATAATGAACACAGTAAATCTTGATATTGTCACTCCTAATGGTTCAGTCTACGAAAAAGATGATGTTGAACTCGTTGTATTTCAAACTACTGCGGGCGAAATAGGTATCATGAGTGGACATATTCCGACAGTTGCCGCATTAAAGATAGGCCATATTAAAGTTAAGTTTAAGAATGGTACTGAGTATATAGCTGTTAGTGGTGGCTTTGTTGAAATTAGACAACATAAAGTATCTGTCATTGTTCAAACAGCTGAAACAGCTAGTGAGATTGATGTAGAAAGAGCTAAGTTGGCTCGTCAAAGAGCTCAGTCTCATTTAGATGAAGAGGATAACAGTGACATTAACCGAGCTAAACGCGCATTAGCTAGAGCGGAAAACCGTCTGCGTGTAGCTGAATTAAAATAATGATTAAATTAAATGATGTGGGATAATATTTATGATGAATATATTATCTCAATTTAGTGAGAATGGTTAATGAAAAAGTAACAGATATTAAAATATTATTGGTTTAGTTAATTATTCTTAATATATTAAAAGAGTTTGAGACATTTAATGGTGTTTCAAGCTCTTTTTTTATTGTAAATAAAAGAACTTAGAATGATAATAACTTTAAATTTTTATTTTAGTTACTTTTATTAAATATCGTAACGTTCTTATGTATCATTATTAACTTTTTTAATGTACAATATATTACAGAAATCTTTAAGGAGAGAAAAGAATGGAATATGTTGGGCAATTTGCAATAATACATCTATTTTTACATGTAATATGTATATGTATTGCGTACTGGGCATTACATTCTCTCAGATTAGATCAATTTTTTAAAAAAGGATATTCAACACAACTGCAAGTGTGTATGATTTTCTTAGCAATTTTAATGGGTACTGCAGTAAGTAACTTTATCGTGGATTTATTACAGTATTCTACACAAATTAAATATTTATTTTAAAAAATGAATTTCTACTAATTAACTAAAAATGTAGATATACTAATTAAATAAGTAATTCAAAATGGGAAATGTTATAAGAAATAGGAGTTTAATGTGGAGGATTAATATGGATAAGATAATTATAAATGGAGGCAATCGCCTTACTGGTGAAGTTCAAGTAGAAGGAGCTAAAAATGCTGTATTACCTGTCCTTACAGCATCGTTATTAGCGTCTGAAGGACAAAGTAAATTAACCAATGTGCCAGATTTAAGTGATGTTGTTACTATCAATAATGTTTTATCTACTTTAAATGCTAAAGTGGATTATGATAAAGAAAACGGATCATTTACAGTTGATGCTTCTGCTACACTAAATGAAGAAGCGCCTTATGAATATGTGAGTAAAATGAGAGCAAGTGTGTTAGTAATGGGACCTTTATTAGCACGTTTAGGTCATGCAATCGTTGCATTACCAGGTGGCTGTGCAATTGGTGCTCGTCCAATTGAACAACATATCAAAGGTTTTGAAGCCTTAGGTGCAGAAATTCATTTAGAAAACGGAAATATATACGCAAGCACTAAAGAGGGATTGAAAGGTGCAAATATTCATCTAGATTTTCCAAGTGTAGGTGCAACTCAAAATATTATAATGGGTGCTTCTTTAGCACAAGGAAAAACAGTTATCGAAAATGTAGCTAAAGAACCTGAAATTGTAGATTTAGCTAATTATATCAATGAAATGGGTGGTAACGTTGTTGGTGCTGGTACAGATACCATTACTATCCATGGTGTTGAAAAATTAACGGGCGTTGAACATGCAATTATACCTGATCGTATTGAAGCAGGTACACTTATTATCGCAGCAGCAATTACAAGAGGAGATGTTTTTGTAAAAGGTGCTGTTAAAGAACATATGACAAGTTTAATTTATAAATTAGAAGAAATGGGAGTTAACCTCGATTTTAATGAGGAAGGTGTACATGTTACTACAAATGGTGAACTTCAACCTGTAGATATTAAAACACTGCCTCATCCAGGTTTCCCTACAGATATGCAATCACAAATGATGGCATTATTATTAACAGCTGAAGGCCATAAAGTGGTAACTGAAACAGTATTTGAAAATAGATTTATGCATGTTGCAGAATTTAGAAGAATGAATGCTAATATTAATGTAGAAGGTAGAAGTGCTAAAATAGAAGGTAAAAGTCAACTACAAGGTGCTCAAGTAAAA
Organism: Staphylococcus sp. HMSC069E10; assembly: GCF_001809205.1. NCBI lineage: Bacteria > Bacillati > Bacillota > Bacilli > Caryophanales > Staphylococcaceae > Staphylococcus > Staphylococcus sp. HMSC069E10. Next base: position 42,049 of record NZ_KV796473.1, read on the forward strand.
GCTACGGATTTAAGAGCAGCCGCAGCTCTTATTTTGGCTGGTTTAGTGGCAGAAGGTACAACTCAAGTGACAGAACTTAAACACTTAGATCGTGGTTATGTTAATTTCCATGAGAAGTTAAAATCACTTGGTGCAGATATCAAAAGAGTCGATGACTAATTTTTAAATAGATTTGAGGTAATAGTTATGGAAACAATTTTTGATTATAATGAAATAAAAAAAATCATTCCTCATAGACAACCTTTTTTACTTATTGATCGTATTGTTGAATATGAAGAAGGAAAGCGTTGTGTAGGTTTAAAACAAGTTTCAGGAAACGAACCGTTTTTCCAAGGACATTTTCCTGATTATGCAGTTATGCCTGGTGTTCTCATTACAGAAGCTTTGGCACAAACTGGAGCGGTAGCTATGTTAAATAGTGAAGAAAATAAAGGTAAAATTGCATTATTTGCTGGGATTGATAAATGTAGATTTAAAAAACAAGTGACACCTGGTGATACTTTAATGTTAGAAGTTGAAATTACAAAAATTAAAGGTCCTATTGGAAAAGGTACAGCAAAAGCTACTGTTGATGGACAACTTGCTTGTAGTTGTGAACTTACTTTTGCTATTCAAGATGCGTAATTAAAATAAGAGTAGTAGCGAAATCATTCATTTCGTTACTACTCTATTTTTATCTTTCAAATTTTTCTTCTTTTAATTTCGGTTTAGATTGCATCATTCTGTTAAATGTAATTTTTAATTCTTCTCCAGATAATCCTTCATCAATAAGTTGTTCTAATAGTGTTTCTGCGTATACCTGACGGTGTGTATAAATATGACACTCGAAAATAATTGATATTTTCCTTTCAAATAGAGAGATATGTTTTATTGTTGCATCAAACAATGCTGGATCGTTAGAAGGTCTAGTAATCACTACTCTGATATCTAATACTGTTTGTGATTCATAAAATTTTTGCATGATATCATAATGTGTATCTGAAATTACAATTTCTAGGAGCCAACCTGTACCACTATTCTCTTTATTTATAATAACACCATCATAAAGTTCAAATTCTGAAATCCTGTTATCATCGCTTACTATTTGGAATCGAACTGCTTTAAAAGTCTTCATAACATGTCTCCCATACTCTTAAACATTTTTAAATTATATGATTATTGTTTTTTTGTTAAATAAGTCGTCTCATATCTTAATATTTTTCTTAAATATATCAGATATTAATACTAAAAAGGGAAGAAATCTAAAAAAATAGCTTTTTGACGTTATATTCAATTCTATTTAATATAACGATATAAGGAGGTGACACATGTTAAATAAGATAGTAATCGTTGGTCGTATGACTAAAGATGCAAAAATTTATGATAATGAGGAGGTGAAAATCGCAACGTTTAGTGTGGCTACTGAACGTAATTATAAAGATGAAAATGATGAAATAGCGTGTGATTATATATTTTGTAAAGCATTTGGTAAGATGGCCAGCAACATTGAAAAATATACTTCTCAAGGATCTTTAGTAGGTATTACTGGCCAAATGCGTTCTCGTAAATATGAAAAGGAAAAACAAACTCACTTTGTCACAGAATTATATGTTGAAACAATTAAATTTATGTCCCCTAAATTAAATAATGAAAAACTCTCAGATAGCTCACTAAATACAGACACTTATCCATTTGATAATCTCGAATTAATGAATATAAAATAAAACTCTCTATTTTTAATACTCCAAACCTTTCCAATTAATATAAAATAAGTCTTTCAATTATACTCAAATATACTCAAGAGGTCGGTATAAATATTCCGACCTCTTTAACTATGTATAAGACATTAGATACAACTCATTCATTGAATGATAAAAAAGACAGTGTATTTTTCTGAAATATTACAAAGTAATTACAGTTGGTTCTTTTATTATATATCTAATAAACACTGCCATTAAAGTGTTTATAGTATATATATAAGAAAAATTATTTACAAATCTATGTAATTTTAATGTAAAATAAGTATATTTTTTTTATTTCACTGTAACCTGCTAAGCTTTTTTAGATGTTAGAGTAGTATCCGTAAAATATTTAAGAAAACAAATGACTTAGGAGGATTATACTATTATGAAAAAGACAATTATTGCATCTTCATTAGCAGTAGGCTTAGGATTAGTAGCAGGAAACGTAAGTCATGCTGATGCAAGTGAAAATCAAATTAATAAAGAAAAATTAGCTCAATTAGCGGAATCTAACGATCAATCATTAAATCAACATCCTATTCAAGAAGGAGCTTATAATTACCAATTTAATTTAAATGGTAAAACTTATCATTTTTGGTCAGATGGAACATATTTTAAATGGGAATATTATCCATCAAACGGTTCAACTGTAAATAGTGCTAATCAAAATGTAGCTTCAACTCAATCAGCACAAAATGTATCTTTCCAAAATAATAATTATAATCATATAAATCAATCAGCTTCAACTTCAAATGTAAGTCAACACTATGCAAATGAAGCTCAAACACAACAAGCACCAAAAACAACACAAACTAAACAAGCAACTCAAACACAACAAGCACCTGCTAATGCAACTACAAATCAACCTAAACAATCAACAAGTGGTTCATCTGTAAATGTAAATAGTCATTTACAACAAATCGCTCAACGCGAATCAGGTGGAGATATTCATGCCATCAACCCTTCTTCTGGTGCAGCAGGTAAATATCAATTCTTACAATCTACTTGGGATTCAGTAGCACCAGCACAATATAAAGGTGTATCACCAGCACAAGCACCTGAAAGTGTTCAAGATGCTGCGGCAGTAAAACTTTATAATACTGCAGGTCCATCTCAATGGGTTACAGCGTAAAACTTAATAAATAATTTACTAGTGCCTGAGACAATATGAGTTGTCTTAGGCATTTTTATATATATTGATAGTAATGACTGAATTTAGAAAGATTTCTGTACTATTCTTTATTTATTATATTTATAATAATAGTTGTATGAATTAAACTTATTTCAATGAATATCTTTTTTATTTGAATTATAACAATGGTTTTGTTATGGTTAAATTAAACTAAAGACTACTAGGGGAGCCATGGAACATGGCTGAGATGAAGCATTCAGACCCTTATAACCTGATTTGGTTAATGCCAACGTAGGAAAGTAGTAATACATATTCATTCATTCTATTTTTTTGAATATTGACTACATTTCTACGTTGAAATGTAGTTTTTTTATTTAAGGAGGAATAGTTAATGAGTTTTTCAGATGAATTAAAGCAAGCGTCAAAGCCAATTATTGAAGAGATTTATAATGATGGTTTTATTCAAGATTTATTAAAGGGAAAATTATCAAAACAAGCAGTACGCCAATACTTACGTGCTGATGCTTCTTATTTAAAAGAATTTACTAATTTATATGCTTTACTTATTCCTAAAGCACCTACTATGAAAGAAGTGAAATTCTTAGTAGAGCAAATTGAATTTATGTTAGACGGCGAAGTAGAAGCCCATGAAATTTTAGCGGACTATATTAATGAACCTTATGAAGAAATTGTAAAAGAAAAAGTGTGGCCACCTAGTGGAGATCATTACATTAAACATATGTATTATCATGCTTATACACACGAAAATGCTGCATACACTATAGCTGCAATGGCACCATGTCCTTACGTATATGAAGTGGTTGCTAAATGGGGATTAGAAGATTCAAATCTTAATAGAGATGCACTTACTGCTAAGTGGTTTGATTTTTATAGCACTGAAATGGCACCTTTAATTGAAGTATTTGACCGTTTGTTAAATGAACTTACAGAACATTGTACCGAACAGGAAAAAAGAGAAATTAAAGAAGCATTTTTACAAAGTACTGTACATGAACGTCACTTCTTTAATATGGCATACATTGATGAAGAATGGGATTTTGGAGGAGCAAATCATGAATAAACCTAAGATTGCGTTAACAATTGCTGGTACTGACCCTTCTGGTGGCGCAGGAGTTATGGCAGATTTAAAATCATTCCATGCTTGTGGCGTATATGGAATGGCTGCTATTACAAGTATTGTGGCTCAAAATACTAAAGGAGTTCAACATATCCATAATCTAGAAACTAGTTGGGTTAAAGAACAATTAGATAGCGTATTTGATGATGAATTACCTCACGCAATTAAGACTGGAATGATTGCTACACATGAAACGATGGAACTGATTCAAACGTATTTAAAAAATCATAGCAATATTCCCTATGTTATCGATCCAGTTATGCTAGCAAAAAGTGGTGATTCCTTAATGGATGATGAAACAAAAAAACATCTTCAGAAAACGCTCTTACCATTAGCGGATGTCGTTACTCCTAACATTCCAGAAGCTGAAGAAATTACTGGCTTGAAAATTGATACTGAAGATAATATTCGTAAAGCAGGTCATATATTTATAAATGAAATAGGAAGTAAAGGTGTAGTAATTAAAGGCGGTCATTCTGCTGATTTAAATAATGCTAAAGACTTTTTATTTACTAAAGATGATGTCTATACTTTTGAAGAGAAGCGATTTAATACGCCACATACTCATGGTACAGGTTGCACATTTTCAGCTGTTATCACAGCCGAACTAGCTAAAGGTAAAACAATTTATGAAGCTGTAAAAAAAGCTAAAAAATTTATTTCATTAAGTATTGAACATACACCTGAAATCGGTCAAGGACGCGGCCCGGTAAACCATTTTGCTTATATGAAGAAAGTAGGTTTAGACGATGAATAGTTTAGAAAAGATAAGACAAGAGAATCCACTAGTAGTCTGTTATACCAATGATGTGGTTAAAAACTTCACTGCGAATGGACTCTTGAGTATTGGTGCAAGTCCAGCAATGAGTGAAGCTCCAGAAGAAGCAGAAGAGTTCTATAAAGTAGCAGGGGCACTACTTATAAATATTGGAACATTAACTAAAGCAAATGAGAAAGATATTTTAGAAATTGGAAAAATTGCTAATCAACAAGGTACACCCATTGTATTTGATCCAGTTGCTGTAGGCGCATCAACATATCGTAAACAATTCTGTGAAACTTTTCTTTCTGAAATAAATGTTTCTGTGATTAAAGGAAATGCATCTGAAATTCTTACTTTAGTAGATTCAAATACTACAATGAAAGGCACTGATGGGGAAACAGACTTAGATGTAGTGACAATTGCTAAAAAAGCTTATGAAAAATATCAAACAGCAATTGTTATTACAGGTAGAGAAGATGTTATTATTCAAGATAATCAAATTGTCAAACTATCAAATGGTTCTCCATTACTGGCAAAAATCACAGGCGCTGGTTGTTTATTAGGCGGTTTAGTTGCTGGATTTTTATTTAGAAATACACATCCATCATTACAAGTATTAGAAGAATCAGTAAGTTATTATAATATCGCCGCAGAGATTGCTGAAAAAAGTGAAAAGGTTAATGGACCTGGAACATTCTTATCTCAATTACTTGATGAAATGTATCAACTTAACTATGATACTTATAAACAATTTGTAAAACGTGAAGAGGTTTAAATATGTTTGATTCAAAAAGTTTACAAGTTTATTTTATATGTGGAACACAAGACATCATCGGTGATCAAAACATTAAAGATGTTTTAAAAGCAGCATTAGAATCAGGAATTACTTTATTTCAATTTCGTGAAAAAGGACCAAATGCTTTAGTAGGGGATGAAAAAGAAGCCTTAGCTAAGGAATTGAAAACACTTTGCCATGAGTATAAAGTACCTTTTCTCATTAATGATGATGTGGATTTAGCTGAAAAGATTGATGCAGATGGTATACATGTAGGTCAAGATGACGAAATAATTGCTTCTTTTGCTAATCGTTTTAAAAATAAAATTATAGGGTTAAGTGTAGGAAACGTAAAGGAATATCAACAATCAGATTTAGAACACGTAGATTATATAGGCGTAGGTCCAATGTATAAGACATCTTCAAAATCTGATGCAAGTGCCCCTGTAGGCCCTGAAATGATTTCAACATTAAAAAATATTAATCCAAGCTTACCTATGGTTGCTATAGGTGGTATTACTGAAGATAATTGTGAGCCTATAGCTAAAGAAGGCGCTGATGGTGTGTCAGTTATTTCGGTCATTACACATAGTCAAAATATTGACAAGACTGTTAATAAATTAAAGCACTATTTCAAATAAATATCTCTTTTTTTTCAGTTTTTGTTTTCTAGTACACCCTATCTATGATAAAATTATTTCTATGTGAATATATCAATAGAGGTGTAAAAATGAAGAAGAAAGTGCTACTACCTTTGTTATTAGGGGTAATGGTCTTTTTAGCTGGATGTGACTATTCCAAATCTAGTAATAGAAATGGATTTTTCTACAATACATTCGTTGAACCAATGGCTAAAATTCTACATTGGTTAGGCCATTCTGTTTTTCATGATGATTATGGTATTGCAATCATCGTTTTAGTATTAGTTATTCGTATTATCTTATTGCCTTTCATGCTATCAAACTATAAAAATAGTCATATGATGCGTGAAAAAATGAAAATTGCTAAACCTGAAGTAGAAGGTGTACAAGAAAAAGTGAAACGTGCACGTACTCAAGAAGAAAAAATGGCAGCTAATCAGGAAATGATGGAAGTTTATAAAAAATATGACATCAATCCTATGAAGAGTGCTTTAGGTTGTTTACCTGTTTTAATTCAAATGCCTATCGTTATGGGATTATATTTCGTATTGCGTTATCGTATTGGTGGCGGTATTACAGAACATCCACATTTCTTATGGTTTAATTTAGTACATCCTGATATTTGGATTACTATTATTGCCGGTGTGTTATACTTTATCCAAGCATGGGTGTCAAGTAAACAAATGCCTGAAGAACAACGTCAAATGACTTATATGATGATGATCGTTTCACCTATTATGATTATTTGGATTTCATTAAGTTCAGCTTCGGCACTAGGTTTATATTGGTCTGTCAGTGCGGCATTCTTAATTATTCAAACATTCTTTGCAAATAAACATTATGAAAAAGTTGCAAAACAAGAAATTGGACCTATGGTTGAGGCACATAAAGAAAATAATTCAAATAAAAAAGGTAAAAATACGCAAGTCGTTTCTAAAAATAATAAGAAGAAAAAATAATATAAGTATAATACGATAAAAAAGTAGGAAAAGATCATCTATCTTTTCCTACTTTTTTTATTCTTCTAAGTGCCACTCGCTATAAAATTGAGATAAAAATAGTTTCATAAATTGATGACGTTCTTCAGCTAGTTGAGATCCTGTTTGTGTGTGCATTAATTTTTTTAATTTTAATAACTTATCATAGAAGTGTCTAATAGCAGAAGGAGGTAAATCAACCATATCTTTTTCTGAAGGAATTGAGTGATAGGGAGATTCTGTCCACATTGGCTCATTGAAATGTCCAGAAAATTGAAACGTTCTTGCGATACCTATAGCACCAATTGCATCTAAGCGATCAGCATCTCTAACGATTTGTCCTTCGATTGGAAGTGTAACATCGTTATTTCTACCATTTCGATAACTCAAATGTTTGATAATAAAAATAATATTCTTTTGAACAGTATCATCCAATTCTATTTTTTTAAAAAATTGATATAATTCGCTTAAAGCATGGTGTTTATCAGTCAATTTATCATCTATGACGTCATGCAATAGAGCTGACAATACTATTGTAAGAAAATCGCCTTGATGTTCTTGTTTGGCAATATATTTAGCTAATAATGTGACACGTTCAATATGTGCAATATCATGTCCAGAGTAATCATTTTTATGAAATTGGTACATATATTCTTTAGCTAATAATATTTGTTCTGCTTGATTCATAAACTACTCCTTTAAAAACATGTATTGAATGAGTTTAAAGAATTGGTGATAATAATTGAGATATGCCTTCTTTAAACTTAATCCAAGTACTACGTTGATTATATAATTCTTTAGTCAACTCATATGAGACCTTCATATCTTTAATAAATGCTTTTTTAAGTTGAAGAGAAATATCTTCGTCATAAATGAACGCATTCACTTCGAAATTTAATGTAAAACTACGATTATCCATATTTGCTGTACCTACAGTAGCGATCTCATCATCGACAATGAGTGTTTTTGAATGTAGAAATCCATTATTATATTGATAAATTTTAACACCCGCGTCTAATAAAGAAGCGGCATTTTTTAATGTAGCCCAATAAACAAAAGGATGATCGGGTTTACAAGGAATCATTAAATTAACTTCAACTCCACCTAAAGCGGCAATTTTTATGGCATCAATAAAAGCTTGATCAGGAATAAAATAAGGTGATTGAATATAAATAGAATGTTTTGCTGACATAATCATTTTTAAATAGCCATATTTAATTTGTTCCCAGTCTTCATCAGGACCACTTGAAGCGATTTGAACACCAATCTCGCCGCCTGAATCTACATCAGGAAAATATCTATCTTCATATCTGATATTGTCACGTGTTGATTGTGAATTCCAATCTAAGATGAATCTTAATTCTAATGCATTGACAGAATCACCTTCAAGTCTTAAATGAGTATCTCTCCAATAACCAAATTTTTTATCTTTACCAAGGTATTCATCACCAACATTAAAACCCCCAACATAGCCAATCTTGCCATCTATAATTACAATTTTTCTATGATTACGGTTATTCATTCTTAAATTGATTAAGGGCAATTTGGAAGGGAAGAAGGCTTCTGCGTGTCCACCTTTGTCTTTAAACTGTTTCAAATCTTTCTTGCGTAATGTTCTTGAACCCATATCATCATATAACATTTTAACTTCTATACCATCTTCAAGTCTGTCTTCGAGTGCCTTTAAAATACGACGTCCAAGACCATCACTTTTGAAAATATAGTATTGAATATGTATATAATCTTTAGCATTCTGAATATCTTCAATTAATGCGTCAAATTTAGCATGACCATCTGTAAAGATTTTTATACTGTTATCAGTAGTTAAGAATGCAGCATTATTATAGAGTAACATGTGCACCATTTCTTTAAACTTAACAATTTGATGATTACCTTTAGAAAAATCATCTTTTTCAAGCGCATTTAATTGCTCATCAACTATCATAGCTAAACCTTTACGATCTTCTTTTTTTAATTTAAAAATATGTTTGCGTTGTATTTGACGCCCTAATAATAGATATAAAATAAATCCTACTATCGGTAGAAATACAAGAACTAAAAGCCACGCCCAAATTGAACCTGCACTACGACGTTCCATGAAGATAATGATAAATGCGAAAATCAAGTTTAATATAAAGGCAGTGATTAATATGATGTTAATAATTAAAGAAGAGTGTGAGAAAGATAATTGCACGATCTCTACCATATTCATTAATTGAACCTCCTAAATCGTTTAAAATTAATGTACTAACAAATATTGTACCATGCACTATAATAAATGGTATGATTAATTTTTAAAATAAAAATGTATAATTGACGTAATAAAGAGGAGATTATACGATGATATTGAAGCTATTGAAAGGGTGAATTAGTTGGAAAATCAAAATCATGCCCATCATTCTGAGCAAGTTAAATTAAATTTAAAATCTCGATTAAATCGAATAGAAGGGCAAGTTAAAGCAATTAATCGAATGATTGATGAAGACGTCTACTGTGATGATGTATTAACTCAGATAAGAGCAACACGTTCAGCACTTAATAGTGTTGCTACTAAGTTACTAGAACATCACATGAAAAGTTGTATTATGGAAAAAATAAATCAAGGTACTGAAGAAGAAGCAATGGAAGAACTACTAGTGACATTTCAAAAACTAGTGAAAGATTAGTTAGGAGATTGTAATATGTTAAACCGTAATATTGTATTTATAGATAACATTGAAACAAAGGAACAAGCACAAATGTTAAATGAACGTTTGTTAAATATGATTGGAGTACATACGGTATCAATCGATATAGAAAGAAATATGGTTAATGTTGAATATGAAACACCTACTAATTTAAATAGTATTGAAAAAGAAATTTATGACGCTGGATTTAAAGTACTTTCATAATAAAAAGCTTTAGTGTAACTTAAATAATTTAAAATAATTTTCAAATATGGTAGTAAAGCATGACTAATTAGGGTAGTATATCAGTGAAGGTCAAAAAACGAGGTGAGATACCATGAACAAATCAGATAAGTTACAAAATGTAGTCAAATTATTATCATCTTTAGGCGTCAATATCAAAAAAACAAAATCTCGTTTCGACATTATTAATACTTTGCCTACCACAAAAACCGTTACTCAAGAACTTAAATAATATGTGATTGAAAAAAGTCTGAGACATTATTAGTTGTCTCAGACTTTTTTATATGTTGGAGATACATTATCGAAGTGGAACGATAATGTCAAAATGAGTTTTGTCTCATTCTCTTTTATACTATTTTCATGTTATTAACTGAATTAAAATATATTTATTACTAAGCATCTTTGGACGCTGGCTTTTGATGGTAATAAATAGAAAGTATAACACCAATACCTAGCATTAAACTCCATAATGCGCTACCACCATAACTAATAAATGGTAGTGGTATACCTGTAATAGGTAAAAGTTGGATTGTCATACCAATATTTTGCAAAATATGGAAGACGAGTAAAGAAATATAACCAATTAAAAATACCTTATTAAATGATGAAGTTGTTTTTATGGCTAAACGGATAAGATGGAAAATTAAAGCTAGGAATATAAGAAGTAATATCACTGCTCCAATAAATCCAATTTCTTCTCCAATGACAGAAAAAATAAAATCGGTATGGTTTTCTGGAATGTATACTTCTCCGTGATTATAACCTTTACCAAATAATTGACCGGATCCTATAGCTTTTAACGATTCCGTTAAATGGTAGCCATCTCCATTACTATAAGCATAAGGATTTAACCATGAATTGATTCGACCCATTTGGTACATTTTGATATGTAACGTTTTCTCAATCAGAGAGGGTTTATATATAATGGCTAAAATAATGCTACTTCCTAATACGGCTACAGTAATAAAGATAGGAGCAAGAATGCGCCATGTAATACTACTCACTAGCATGATTCCAACAATAATGGCACACAGAACCAATGTAGTTCCTAAATCATTCTGAAGTAAAATTAATATCATAGGTACCAGGGATATGCCAATGATTTTAAAAAATAAGATTAAATCAGTACGAAAAGATTTATTAAATGTAAATCGATTATGATTAGAAACGATTTTAGCCAATGCAAGTATCAAAATAATCTTCATAAATTCTGAAGGTTGAATACTAATTGGACCAAAAGCATACCAACTTTTAGCGCCATTAATAATAGGCGTAATAGGTGTTTCAGGAATGATTAATAAACCTAGTAGTAAGATACAAAAGAAGATATACCATATATATGTATTATTTTTTATTTTTTTGGGAGAAAAAATCATCACAATAAGTGCTAGTATTGCTCCTAAAATATAATAGATAATTTGACGAATACCAAAATTGGCACTATATTGGCCGCCACCCATAGCAGAACTGATTGTAGTCACACTAATGATGGCTAAAATCATTATTAATGCTATAAGTATCCAGTCAATTTTTCGAAGCCAATGTGTTGTAGGCTGTTGACGGGATGAATATTTCATAAAAAACTCCTTAAATTCTATGGAATAGTATATATAGATTTTACATGACTTTATATGATTATGCTACAAAATATAGAAGATGATATAAAGTCGAAGCAGTTTAATCTAAAAAATAACAATTAACATGAATGGACTATTCTTTAAGAAATATACATATTTTTATTTATTGGTAAATGCAAAATACACTGATACTGTGATAATATGGACATTTAGAAAGAATAATTTAAATTACATATCGTTAATGAAAAGTATAATTAACAATTTAAACTTAATACATTATAGTATTATAATTATGATGAGAGAAACAAAAGCGTAATTAAACTTCAATTTATAAATGGCTTTTGTCATTATTTTTCTCGATGGAGGATATAAAACATGGTAAAAGAAAATATTTGTATCGTATATGGTGGTAAAAGTGCTGAGCATGATGTATCAATTTTAACAGCACAAAATGTATTAAATGCGATTAATAAAGACAAGTATCTTGTAGATATTATATATATTACAAATGATGGTCAATGGAAGAAAAAAGAAAATATTACAAAAAATATTAAAACTGTTGAAGAATTACATTTAGAAGACATAAGTCCTGGAGAAATTACATTACTTTTAAAAGAAAATGGGGAAGGAAGTAAATATGATGCTATTTTCCCATTATTACATGGACCAAATGGTGAAGATGGTACCATTCAAGGTTTATTTGAAGTGCTAGATTTACCATATGTAGGAAATGGTGTATTAGCTGCATCAAGTTCGATGGATAAATTAGTAATGAAACAATTGTTTGAACATCGCGGTTTACCACAACTACCTTATATTAGTTTTTTAAGAAGTGAATATGAAAAATATGAAGGTAATATTATTAAACTCGTTAATGATAAATTAACATACCCAGTATTTGTAAAACCTGCTAACCTTGGATCTAGTGTGGGTATTAGTAAATGTAATAATGAAGATGAACTTAAAAAAGGGATTGAAGAAGCATTTCAATTTGATCGTAAGTTAGTGATTGAACAAGGTATTATTGCACGTGAAGTGGAAGTCGCAGTTTTAGGTAATGATTATCCTGAAACAACATGGCCTGGAGAAGTAATTAAAGATGTTCAATTTTATGACTATAAGTCAAAATATAAAGACGGTAAAATCAGTTTACAAATTCCAGCAGATTTAGATGAAGAGGTTCAAATGACGTTACGTAATATGGCATTAGAAGCATTTAAAGCTACAGATTGTTCTGGATTAGTACGTGCCGATTTCTTTGTGACGGAAGATAATCAAATCTACATTAATGAAACAAATGCGATGCCTGGTTTTACAGCATTTAGCATGTATCCAAGTTTATGGGAAAATATGGGATTATCATACTCTGATTTAATCACTAAACTAATTGATTTAGCTAAAGAACGTTACGAAGATAAAAAGAAAAATAAATATACTATCGATTAAGCGAGGAGCCTAAGTATGATTGAAGTTTCTTTAAAACAAATTCAAAAATGGATATCTTGCGATATTGATGAAGCATATTTAGAACATCAAATTAAAGGAGTCACTATCGATTCTCGTCATGTAGAAAAAGAGATGTTATTTGTTCCATTTAAAGGTGAAAATGTAGACGGTCATCGTTTTGTAGAACAAGCACTAAAAGATGGTGCTGGTGCTTCATTTTATGAAAAAGGACAGGATATTAGCGATTCAATTCAAGGACCTATTATATGGGTAGATGATACATTAACTGCTTTACAACAATTAGCTAAAGCGTACTTAAAGCATGTTAATCCAAAAGTAATTGGAGTGACCGGCTCTAATGGTAAAACCACAACAAAAGATATGATTGAAAGTGTGTTACATACCGAATTTAGAGTCAAAAAAACACAAGGTAACTATAACAATGAAATTGGTTTACCTTTAACCATTCTTCAATTAGACAAAGACACAGAAATTTCTATTTTGGAAATGGGTATGTCAGGATTCCATGAAATTGAATTGTTATCTAAAATTGCGGAACCTGATATTGCGGTTATCACAAATATTGGTGAATCTCACATGCAAGATTTAGGTTCTAGAGAAGGTATTGCTAAAGCCAAATCTGAAATTACTATTGGTCTTAAATCTGATGGCACATTTATATATGATGGAGATGAACCACTTCTAAAACCGCATGTTGAAAATGTGAAAGATGCTAAACTTGTTAGTGTTGGTTTAAATCATGACAATACATTAGTATGTAAAGTGGAAAATAGTAAAAATGATGGTATAGCATTTACGATAAATAACAAGGAACATTATGAATTACCAATTTTAGGTATTCACAACATGAAAAATGCTACTATCGCTATTGCAATTGGACATGAACTTGGTTTAGATTACGACACAATTCAAAAGAATATAAGTAATGTACAACTCACAGGTATGCGTATGGAACGACATGTTACTAATAATCAAATTACGGTTATTAATGATGCTTACAATGCAAGTCCAACAAGTATGAAAGCGGCTATTGATACATTAAGTAATATGAATGGACGTAAAATCATTGTACTCGCTGATTCTTTAGAATTAGGTGAAAATAGTCAACGTATGCATGAAGATGTAGGTGCTTATTTGGACAATAAAGGTATTCATACGTTACTTACTTACGGTAATGATGCTAAGTTTATAAGTCGTACAGGTGGCCAGTTTGTGGAAGATGTAGCTTATTTTTCAGATAAAAATGAACTGACTCATTATTTAAAGTCTATTTTACAACCTGATGACAAAGTGTTAATTAAAGGGTCACGTGGTAATAAACTTGAAGAAGTAGTAAATGCTTTAATTTAATTATTCATAATAATTAAGAGTTGCTTAGAAATGAAAGGTTTCAAAGCAACTTCTTTTTATTATTTTAATAGAACCAATACTCTACTTAAAAATGTTATTTGCTGTAGATATGAAAATTGCTTTATTGCTATAACTATTTTTAGGTGGTACTATATAGAAGTTGACGTAATAAGAAGACCTTATATACAAAAACGTATATTGATAAATAAAAGAATTAAAAGGAGAATTATATTGCAAAATTTTAAAGAATTAGGGATTTCGGATAAAACGGTAAAAACCCTAGAAGAAATGGGTTTTAAAGAACCAACACCGATCCAAAAAGAAAGTATCCCTTATACATTAGAAGGAAAAGATATCCTTGGTCAAGCTCAGACAGGTACGGGTAAAACAGGAGCTTTTGGTATCCCTTTAATAGAAAAAGTTGTTGGAAAATCAGGCGTTCAAGCTTTAATTTTAGCACCTACAAGAGAATTAGCAATGCAAGTTGCTGAACAATTACGCGAATTCAGTCGTGGACAAAATATTCAAGTTGTTACTGTCTTTGGTGGTATGCCAATTGATAGACAAATTAAAGCGTTAAAACGTGGGCCTCAAATTGTAGTAGGAACACCAGGACGTGTTATCGATCATTTAAATCGTCGTACATTAAAAACGAATGATATTCATACTTTAATTTTAGATGAAGCGGACGAAATGATGAACATGGGCTTCATTGATGATATGAGATTTATTATGGATAAAATCCCTGCTGAACAACGACAAACAATGTTATTTTCAGCGACAATGCCTAAAGCTATTCAGACATTAGTACAACAATTTATGAAGTCACCACAAATTGTTAAAACAATGAACAATGAAATGTCTGATCCTCAAATCGACGAATACTATACAATTGTTAAAGAGTTAGAAAAATTTGATACATTTACTAATTTCTTAGATGTACATCAACCTGAGTTAGCTATTGTATTTGGTAGAACTAAACGTCGTGTGGATGAGTTAACAAGTGCATTGCTTACTAAGGGTTACAAAGCAGAAGGATTACATGGAGACATTACACAAGCCAAACGTTTAGAAGTACTTAAAAAATTCAAAAACGATCAAATTGATATATTAGTTGCCACAGACGTTGCAGCACGTGGTCTTGATATTTCAGGTGTAAGTCACGTATATAATTTTGATATACCTCAAGATACTGAAAGTTATACACATAGAATTGGACGTACAGGTCGTGCAGGTAAAGAAGGTATTGCTGTTACGTTTGTTAACCCAATTGAAATGGATTACATTCGTCAAATTGAAGAAGTAAATGACAGAAGAATGAAAGCTTTAAGACCACCTCATCGTAAAGAAGTGCTTAAAGCACGTGAAGAAGATATTAAAGACAAAGTTAAAAACTGGATGTCACGTGAGAGTGAAGATCGTTTAAAACGTATTTCTAGTGAATTATTAGAAGAATATGATAGTACTGAATTAGTAGCTTCATTATTACAAGAACTTGTCGAAGCAAACGATGAAGTTGAAGTTCAATTAACTTTCGAAAAGCCACTTGCAAGAAAGAGTCGTAATAATAAAGGTAATCAATCAAGACGTGGTGGTAAACGAAATAATAAATTTGATAACAAAAATAAACGATCAAAAGGTAATTTCAACAAGAAAAAAGGTAAAAAACAAGATCGTCGAGATAGACAAGATAAAAGAAAAACATCTATCAAAGGTCGTACGTTTGCTGATTTACAAAAATAGTTGTTATAGATAAGAATAAATTTGCTTGATTGAGCTTGAGATATAAACATATGTCTCAAGCTCTTTTTGATTATAAGTTACCTATTAAATTTATAAATGCTTATACTAATATTATTTTAAAGAAAAAGAGGATAATTGATCGTATTTAAATAGATAGTATTCAGTTTTGGTTTTTACATTAATATCTATCATATTATTTTTAAAAAATAGTATGATATAATATAAAAAAATTGTTAAGGAGTTTATTGTGCAATTACATCACTCTTTTCATAAAAGTCCTAAATCCGCATTTTTATATCATTGGTTAGTAAGTGGAGTCACGTTACTAATAGAGCTCATTATTTTGGGTGGTGGGTTGTGTTGTTGGAAAGCATTTCACTGGCCACATTTTATTTTTTATATTCTACTTGTGTTAACTATTTGTTCTCTTATTCGTTTTATTCTCCAACCTATCAATAGATACTCTTATAGATTTTATAATATAGAAAATAAGAACATAGAAATTTTAAATACTTTTATTTTTAAAAGGTACAAAACAACAAAAATTGAAAGGTTACAACTTTTAAAGGTTAAAACAAATCCGTTATTAAAACAGTTTAATCTTAAGAGAATCATTGTTGTAACTGCAGGTCATGAACTCACAACACCTGTTGTTTCTAATAAAGAAGCAGAACGATTAATATTACATATCTTATCACAAATGCGAGGTAGTAATGATGATATTTAAACCTCAAAAACTACATCCGATTTCTTATTTCACGGGTCTAATAAATGTTATAAAGCAAAACATTTTTGTCATTATCGTGTTTATTGGATTTAATATATGGAATTTTGATTTTACAAATATTAGACATTATATTGGACCAGGTATCTTTTTATTGATTATTCTTTTTTCTATGATTAATCAATTTCAAAAAGTACGTCTAACGCGTTATTGGATAGAAAATGATCAATTTATAGTCACATCTGGATGGTTAAATAAAAAACGCAAAGAATTAAATTTGAATCGAATTCAATCCTTAGATACCACACAAGGACTGATTAATCAATTAGTAGGTGGAGTACGACTACAAATTAAAACGCCGAGTGATGGTATTGAACTTGAAACGATTTCGAAACAACAAAGTGAATTGATTGAACGTACAATTAAAAAAAGACAACTTCAGTTAGATAGTCAAGAAATAGAGACTAATCATAAGCCCAATAATAGCGAACAAGAATTAATATCTGAAGATAATAGTAATAATAAAGTAATTTTTAAAATGTCTAATAAACTGTTGATTTTTATGTCATTGACCAGTGGCGTGATAGGTGTAGCATTCGCCACTATTTCCCCTATTATAGGTGCATTTGAAGATGTTATCCCATGGGAAAAATGGACGTCTCGTCTTTTTCAATGGATACAGTCAGTGACGTTTTTAGTGACTATTATTATATTGACTGTACTTATATTTTGTTATGTTATAGGTACTCTAATTGTTTTTCTCCGTTATTATAACTATACAATCACACAACGTGATAATGAGTTGAAAATTACTTATGGATTACTAAATGTAAAAAATGTCACAGTGCCTACTGAACGATTACAAGCAGTTGTAGAAAAACAGTCATTTATTAGAAAGTTATTTGGATATACCTCTATATACTTTATTATTACAAGTGATTTAGAAGTTAAATCTAATGAAGATGTAAGTGAAAATGGAAAAATTATGATTCTTCCATTTATTAATAAAAAAGAGGCATATTCTATTATTAGAAAATTAATTCCTGAAATGCAATTTAACTCTATTACTGAAAATGTACCAAAACGAGGATATCATCGACATTTTTTTATACCTAGTATCATATTAATTCTTGGTGCAACTATAGGTGCTTACTATTGGAGTATATGGAGTTATATGATAGCGATAATTATGATTATCTTTATGGCAATTCATGCGTATGTGTATATATCTGTTTCTGGATTATGCAATAGAAAAAATGAAATTGCACTTCGTCAAGTAAGTATCATGCATATTAATTCTTATTATTTTAAAAAGGATAAAATTATTGGTATGAATGTTAATCAAAATCCATTGTTAGAAAAGAGCCATTTAGCACATTTACATTTTATTATAGCTAAGGGTGCGGTAAATGAAGATATTAAGCTTAAATATGCTTCTGAAAAACAGGTTCAATTAAATATTGAGACCTATTTAGGAGGGTCTAAGATTGAATGAACATAGTTTTATGAACACGAGTGGTCTAAAGGTGATGAGAATCACATCATTGATAGGGCTTATAATTATTACTGTTTTTTTATTTCTACTCAATATGATAGATGTTTATTTTACTCATATATCAAAACTTTCAATTAATATCATTATTTCTATAGTCATTATATTGCTTTATATCATACTATTTATTATTGTTATTCCGCTTCTGAGATATCATTATTTCAGTTATTACTATGATGAAAACGAGATTCATATTAGAAAAGGTATCATAACTGTTGAAACAGATATGATACCGTTTTATAGAATACAAAATATAGAAGTCATAGAAGGATTCATAATGAGAAAATATAAATTAGCACATCTTCATTTATCTACTGCAGGTGGAGAATGCAATATAGAACTAATTGCAAAAAAAGAAGCGATTTATTTAAAACAAATGATTCAAAATAGAAAACACGAACTATATGAATGATAAAGGATAATTAAGTGAGGTGTGGATATGATACATGGTATTGGTATTGATTTAATTGAAATTGACCGAATAAAAGACGTGTATATTAAACAAAGTGATAAATTAATACATAGAATACTAACAGAGCAAGAACAGCAAAAATTTAACTCTTTTAAAAATGATAAAAGAAAATTAGAATTTTTAGCAGGACGATTTGCAACTAAAGAAGCATTTAGTAAAGCATTAGGAACAGGGTTAGGAAAAACGGTAGCATTTAATGATATTGATTGTTATAACGATGAAAAGGGGAAACCTTGCATCGAATATCCTGGTTTTATTGTTCATGTCTCGATTACGCATACACAACATTACGCAATGAGTGAAGTAATATTAGAAAAGTAAATCATATCAATTTTTTATAAGTTTAAATAAGGAGGACTTCATATGTCAGATGTTGCTTATAGACCGACATATTTAAATGTAGATCTTGATGCCATTCTATACAATTATAATATTTTTAAAACACTTCAAAGTGATAAGTTGGTGATTCCTGTAATTAAAGCGAATGGATATGGATTAGGAAGTGTAAAAATAGCAGAAATTTTAGAAAATAATGGGGCTCAATTTTTTGCAGTTGCTACTTTAGATGAAGCCATTGAATTACGCTTACATAATATAAATGCTAAACTATTAGTTTTAGGTGCGATATCACCGAAAGATATAAATAAAGCGATTCAATATGACATTACCTTAACTGTGCCTTCACAGTTTTGGTTAGAACGAGCGATTCATTATATAGAAGATAACTCAGATCATGTATATCTTCACGTGAAATTAGATACAGGAATGGGAAGACTAGGGATTAAAACGCTTGAAGAGTATCAGTTAGTCATTAATCTTATTAAAGAACATCCAAATCTTATTTTTGACGGCGTTTTTACTCACTTTGCCAATGCAGATGAACCTGGTGATTCAATGAAACAGCAATATGCATTTTTTGAAGAGTTGGTAACAAAAGCAGAGCGACCAAAATATATACATGCTCAAAACTCAGCGGGCGCTTTATTAGCAAATTGTAAATTATGCAATGCGTTAAGACTTGGAATTTCACTATATGGTTATTATCCTTCTGAATATGTTAGAAATGAAGTTGATGTTCAATTAAAACCAAGTGCTAAATTAATAACTCAAGTTGTTCAAACTAAATATTTAAATCCTGGAGACTCTGTAAGTTATGGAAGTACATTCACTGCAACTGAAAAAATGAAAATAGCGGTTTTACCAATTGGATATGCAGATGGTTTCTTAAGATCTATGCAAGGATTTGCCGTAAATGTCAATCAACAGCAATGTGAAATCATTGGAAGAGTATGCATGGATCAAATGATTATTAGTGTACCAGATGATGTGAAAGAAGGAGATGAGGTTATTTTAATAGATAACAATTTAAATTCTTCACAAGCAGTAGAGGCATTAGCTGTAAAACAAAATACAATTAATTATGAAGTTTTATGTAATTTAGGACGCAGACTTCCAAGAATATATTATTTAAATAAAAAATTTGAAGTTACAAATGAATTATTAAATTAGTATAGTCACTTGTTACAAAATTTGTTATTATAAAACTAAATTAAAGTTTATAATGTCTTGTTTGTATCAATTGGAGGTTCATAGTATGTTAACTTTTAATCAGAATAGAAGCCATAGTCTTGAACAATCATTAAAAGAGGGCTATGTCCAAATGGCCGATTTAAACCTCTCCCTAGCAACAGAAGCATTTCCATTAGAATGTGAAGCTTGTGATTGTAACGAATCATATCTTACATCTAATTATAAAAGTGAATGATTAGAAGAGGCGATGTATATTTAGCTGATTTATCACCAGTTCAAGGGTCTGAACAAGGGGGAGTAAGACCTGTAGTTATCATTCAAAATGATACTGGTAATAAATATAGTCCTACAGTAATCGTTGCTGCGATTACTGGTAGGATTAATAAAGCGAAAATACCAACACATGTAGAAATAGAAAAGAAAAAATATCGTTTAGATAAAGATTCAGTCATTCTTTTAGAACAAATACGAACATTAGATAAAAAAAGATTGAAAGAGAAACTTACATATTTATCAGAAGATAAAATGAAAGAAGTTGACGATGCATTGGATATCAGTTTAGGTTTACACGATGTTCGTCCTCAAAAAAATTAGTATTTTATATGTATAATCCAAAAAATATGAAATAAACTTTTGAAATAAATCAATTGTACTTTTGAAAAGTTTTAATTAGACTAAATTCAGTTGAATTCAATGATAGTATTGAGTAAGTTTATGACTATTTAGAGATATCGCAGTAGTTAACTGAATTGAAAATATTTAACTCAAGTTTTCAATTTCAATTAACCTTGCGGGGGTAAGACAGCATATTCACAAAATGAATACTGTCTTGCTCCCTTTTTAAGTAGAAGAGTTATTTTAGAATAATATACATTTAGCATTAATGAATAAATTTAAAATGTTGTATTGTGTCAGACAATATTTAAACATGTTTTAATCAGCTATGAAGTAAGGAGGCAAAATTCGTGGAAGAATTTAAAAAAAACTATAAGCAACTTATAGATGAGAGTTTGGTTACTAAAAATAAAGAACAATTTTTAAAGAAGTGCGATGAATTCACTGAAGAAGTAATCAAAAAGGATATTCTACCAGAGGATGTTGTTGATTTACATAAAACGTATATTGCTTCTTTAAATTTAAAAACATCTCAAATCTTAGATACATTAGATGTATTAGAAGAAGTAGTAAAAGGCTTTGGATATAGCTATAGAGATTATCAAAATTTAGTTGATAAAATGCAATTCCACGATAAAGAAATTGACTTAGCCTCTAGACTTCAACAAACGATGTTAAAAACAGATATTCCACAGTTTGATAGTATACAAATAGGTGTTATTTCAGTAGCTGCTCAAAAAGTAAGCGGGGACTATTTTAATTTAATTGATCATAGAGATGGTACGATGAGTTTTGCTGTAGCAGATGTTATAGGGAAAGGTATTCCAGCAGCATTAGCAATGAGTATGATTAAATTTGGAATGGATTCATATGGTCATTCACAATTACCAAGTGATGGTTTAAAACGACTCAATCGTGTGGTAGAAAAAAATGTTAATCAAAATATGTTCGTCACGATGTTTTATGGACTATATGAAGAAATGAATCATTTATTATATTGTAGTTCAGCAGGTCATGAACCAGGATACATTTATAGAGCTGAAACTGAAACATTTGAAGAAATTGAAGTTCGAGGAAGAGTACTTGGTGTAAGTCAACATACGCGATATAGTCAACAAGAAATTCCAATATATTTAGATGATTTAATTATTATTTTTACTGATGGTGTAACAGAAGCTAGAAATAAAAAAGGGGAGTTTATTGCAAAAGATACTGTTCTTAATTTAATTAGAAAATATAAGCATATGCATCCCCAAGATATTGTTCAAATCTTATATGAAGCCATTTTAAAAATACAAAATACGCAAAAAAGAGATGACATGACAATTTTAATAATAAAAAGAGTGAATTAATTATTTAATTTTTTGATTATATTATAATAATAATGGGTATAGTTGCTATAGTATACATATCGAAAAAGATTAGGAGTGTAAGTAAATGAATCTTAATATAGAAACGATAACCCATGATGATTATTATGAAGTTATTGTTGGTGGAGAGTTAGACGTATATACAGTACCTGAGTTAGAAGAAGTACTTGTGCCTATGCGCCAAGAAGGAAATCATGACATTCACGTGAACTTAGCAAATGTAAGTTATATGGATTCAACGGGTTTAGGCTTATTTGTAGGAACATTAAAGGCTCTAAATCAAAATGATAAAGAATTATATATTTTAGGTGTCACAGATAGAATTAGTAGATTATTTGATATTACGGGTTTAAAAGATTTAATGCACGTTAATGAAGGAACGGAGGTAGAGTAATTTGTCACTCAAAAATGATTATATTGAAATGAAGTTACCTGCCTCAGCAGAATATGTAAGTTTAATTCGCCTTACTTTATCAGGGGTATTTACAAGAGCAGGTGCTTCATACGATGACATTGAAGATTCAAAAATTGCAGTAAGTGAAGCGGTTACTAATGCTGTCAAACATGCATATAAACATAGTGAACAAAATGGTATGATTAATATTTGTTTTGAATTATTTGATGACAAAATTAAGATTATTATTTCAGATCAAGGTGAAAGTTTTGACTACGAATCTACAAAATCAAAATTAGGGCCTTACCAAGAAAACGAAAATATCGACTTCTTACGTGAAGGTGGACTAGGTCTATTTTTGATTGAATCATTAATGGATGAAGTAAAAGTTTCAAAAGAGTCTGGTGTAACAATTAGTATGATTAAGTATATAAAAAAAGAGCAGGTGCCAAATAATGACGAAAGAGTCGAAATCAGTTAATGAGATATCACCTGAACAAATTAACCAATGGATTAAAGAACACCAAGACAATATAAATCCTCATGCGCAAGATAAATTAGTTAAACATTATCGCAAACTAATTGAATCATTAGCATATAAGTATTCAAAAGGACAATCACATCATGAAGATTTAGTTCAAGTGGGTATGGTTGGTTTAATAGGTGCTATTAACAGATTTGATATATCTTTCGATCGCAAATTTGAAGCATTCTTAGTGCCAACTGTTATTGGTGAGATTAAAAGATATTTACGAGATAAGACATGGAGCGTTCATGTTCCTAGAAGAATTAAAGAAATTGGTCCAAGAATAAAAAAAGTGGGCGATGAACTTACGAATGAACTCGGACGTTCTCCTTCAATTTTAGAAATTGCGAACCGTTTAGAAGTAAATGAAGAAGAAGTGTTAGAAGCCATGGAAATGGGTCAAAGCTATAACGCACTTAGCGTAGATCATTCAATTGAAGCAGATAAGGATGGTTCTACAGTTACATTGTTAGATATTATGGGTCAACAAGATGATAATTACGACCTTACTGAAAAACGAATGATTCTTGAACGTATTTTACCAATCTTATCTGATAGAGAAAGAGAAATTATTCAATGTACTTTCATTGAAGGATTAAGTCAAAAGGAAACTGGTGAACGTATTGGACTTAGTCAAATGCATGTATCTAGATTACAACGAACTGCAATACGAAAATTACAACAAGCTGCTAGGCAATGAAATTGAGGAGCGACCAATGAGTTCATATTGAATTCTATGTCGCTCCTTTTATTGTTAGAAAATGTATTGTAAAAATAAAGATATGTTAAAATTAAATAGAATTTATATACAAAGAGTGGTTATAACATGGAAAAGACATTAATTAATGATATTGTAAAAAAATATCAATTTTTAGAAAAACAAGTCATAGCTGTATTAAATCTATTAGAGGAAAATAACACAGTACCTTTTATTGCCAGATATCGAAAAGAAGCAACTGGTGGTTTAGATGAGGTTCAAATTAAACAAATATCTGATGAATATCAATATGTAGCGCATCTTCAAAAACGTAAAGAAGAAGTTATACATAATATTGAACAACAAGGTTTACTTACTGATGAATTAAAGCAAGACATTCTTCAGCAAACAAAATTACAACGTGTAGAAGATTTATATCGTCCTTTTAAACAAAAAAAGAAAACTAGAGCAACTGAAGCAAAACGAAAAGGATTAGCACCATTAGCTCACTTTTTAATAGAAGGACAAAGTATGAATGTAAATGAAGAAGCTAGAAAATATTTAAGTGAAGAAGTTAAAACAGTTGATGAGGCAATTCAAGGTGCTCAAGATATTATTGCTGAACGTATTTCGGATAATCCTAAGTATCGACAACGTTTACTTAAAGACGTTTATTATCAAGGAAAGATTGTGACAACAAAGAAAAAACAAGCAAATGATGAAAAAGAGATATTTAGTATGTACTATGATTATTCTGAGCCTATAAAAAGAATAGTTAATCATCGAATTTTAGCAATGAATCGTGGAGAAAAAGAAAAAGTATTGTCAATTAAAATTGAATTTGATACTACTTCAATAGAAACATTTATACAATCGCAAGAAGTAAAAAAAGCTCATCAACTAGTTGAATATATTGAGTCTGCAATTAAAGACAGTTTAAAACGTTTAATCTTGCCTTCAATTGAAAGAGAAATTCGAAATGATTTAACTGAAAAAGCAGAGCATCACGCTATAGAAGTGTTTAGTGAAAATTTAAAACATTTATTATTACAGCCTCCTATGAAAGGTAAACAAATTTTAGGTGTCGATCCAGCATTTAGAACTGGATGTAAATTAGCTGTTATTAATCCTTTTGGAACATTTATTGCTAAAAGTGTTATATATCCTCATCCTCCAAAATCTAAAATAGAATTGGCAGAAAAAGAATTAGTTAGAATGATAACTGAAAATAATGTTGAATTAATTGCAATTGGTAATGGTACAGCAAGTCGTGAAACGGAACAATTTGTAGCAAATGTAATAAAAAAATATCAACTAAATGCTCAATTTATTATCGTAAATGAAGCAGGAGCTTCTGTATATTCTGCCTCTGAAATAGCAAGAAATGAATTTCCAGAGTTTCAAGTTGAAGAACGAAGTGCAGTGTCTATTGGTAGACGTGTGCAAGATCCGCTTAGTGAATTAGTGAAAATTGATCCTAAATCTATTGGAGTAGGACAGTATCAACATGATGTAAACCAAAAAGAACTTGAACAAGCTCTCACATTTGTCGTAGAAACTGCAGTTAACCAAGTAGGTGTAGATGTAAATACCGCTTCAAAATCTTTACTTCAATATGTTTCGGGATTATCAAGTACCATTGCTCAAAATATAATTGATTATCGTGAAGAAAATGGATCTATAAAGCATCATTCCGAAATAAGCAAAGTAAAACGTTTGGGTAGTAAAACGTTTGAACAAAGTATCGGATTTTTAAGAATAGTTAATGGTAAAGAACCATTAGATAATACATCTATTCATCCAGAAAGTTATCAAGCGACATATCAGTTTTTAGAAAGTTTACAACTATCAATTGATGATTTAGGTTCAGATAAACTTAAACAAACACTTAGCGATATTAATATTGAAGAAAAATCAAACGAAATTGGAATAGGCAAACCAACACTAGAAGATATTATAAAATCTCTTAAAGCGCCAAATCGTGATCCTCGTGATAGCTATGAAACACCACAGTTAAAATCTGACATATTATCAATCGAAGACTTGTCTAAAGGTATGAAGTTAAGTGGAACGGTTAGAAATGTAGTAGATTTTGGAGCATTTGTAGATATAGGTGTTAAACAAGATGGTTTAGTTCACATTTCAAAATTATCAAAGAAATATGTTAAAAATCCTATGGATGTTATTAGTGTAGGAGATATAGTTGATGTTTGGATTTTAAATATTGATAAAAATAAAGAAAAAGTATCATTGACTATGATTAATCCTAATGAATAATAAAATGCTTCAAAAGTTAGTAGAAACAACTTCACTTGAGTATTTTAAACAACCTTTTAAACATAAAGCGTATTTTAATTCTCGATTACGAACAACAGGCGGACGATATGTATTATCTACACAC
This sequence comes from Staphylococcus sp. HMSC069E10, assembly GCF_001809205.1. Lineage (NCBI taxonomy): Bacteria > Bacillati > Bacillota > Bacilli > Caryophanales > Staphylococcaceae > Staphylococcus > Staphylococcus sp. HMSC069E10. The sequence goes on from NZ_KV796473.1 coordinate 68,523, forward strand.
CATATTGAGATTAATCCGAAGCAATTTTCTCGTTTTGGAAAAGAGGCTTTAATAAATATCATAAAGCATGAACTATGTCATTATCATTTACATTTATCCGGAAAAGGTTATCAACATAAGGATCATGACTTTAAAATGCTAAGCAATAAAGTTCAAGCGCCAAGATTTTGTCAGCCGATTCAAAGCTATGAAGAAAGAGCAAATTATATATATCAATGTTGTAAATGTAAAACTACATATCTAAGAATTAGAAAAGTTAATACTGATAAAATGAGATGTGGTAAATGTGGAAGTAAATTGAAATTAAAGATGTATTTATAAATAAATTTAAATATGAACAATAAGACTTTACTAATATAACAATGTCCTTTAAAAACCTACAATGTTGTAGGTTTTTAAACTTTTTAATAAAAACTATTGACTTATGTTTAAAAAGTATGTATTATAGTTATCGTTGTATTAATGAATGACGTAAACATTAAAAAATAGTAAATTTGTTTAAAATAATATTAAAAAGTTATTGACTTTTTATTACAAATCATTTACAATAAATACTGTTCTCGATAATCAATAGATTATTGCGTTTTGCCAGCGGTCGTGGCGGAATGGCAGACGCGCTAGGTTGAGGGCCTAGTGGGAGAAATCCCGTGGAGGTTCAAGTCCTCTCGGCCGCACCAAATCAATTCCAATCATTATATATTGCGGGTGTAGTTTAATGGCAAAACCTCAGC
>NZ_KV796474.1:0-103474 GCF_001809205.1 Staphylococcus sp. HMSC069E10
TGACATATTGTCATTCAGTTTTCAATGTTCGTTTTAACAATTACATTTATTAATTGTATCAAATACTAATTATTTTTGTCAAGAACTTTTTTAATTTTTCTTTTCTTGAAGTTAATTAATATTTCAACAAATAATATCTTATAATAAATTGTTTTTATAATCAATAGTCAAAATTACACTTTCTTAACATTGTTTTAAACTAATTTACTTTGCGTTTTCAAACAATATCTTTTGTTTTTGACGACTTTTATATAATAGCAAGTTTATTATTGAACGTCAATGAATTTTATAATATAAAATCGTTTAATATTTCACACTAAATGTATTCATTATCTTTAATGAGTATTTTTTATACTAAAACTCTATGGTATTTTTTATTTAATATTTATCTTTTAAATTCTTTGATTACTTATAAACAAAAAAAGCAATGACATTAAAGTCATTGCCTAACTTTATTCTTTATTTTTACATTCTTCACACAATCCATAAATTTCCATTCGATGATGTGTTACGTCAAAGTTTGTAACGTGTTGAGCTAATTGTTCAATTTCATCCAATTGAGGATAGTGGAAATCTACTATTTTACCGCATCGTTCACAAATAACATGATAATGATTATGAGTATTAAAGTCGAACCTACTTGATGCATCTCCATAAGTCAATTCTTTTACAATACCTATCTTCTTAAATACTCTTAAATTGTTGTAAATTGTCGCAACACTTATATTAGGAAAATCAGGTGAAAGTGCTTGATAAATTTCATCCGCTGTAGGATGTGTATGTGAGCTAATTAAAAATCTAACAATAGCTTGTCTTTGAGGCGTGATACGAACGCCTGACTTTCTTAATGCTATTATAGCTTGTTCAAGCTCATGTTCAATTGATTCTATTTCTGCACTCATCATTTTCACCATCTTTCTACTTTATAATTATTATTATCTTATTAATAATATAACTACTTTCATACGGCATTGTCAATTATTCCATAAGTTTTATATTAATAGCCATCTTTTAAGTCTACTACGTTCTCACTTATTTCTTCTTTATTGAGAAAATGAGATAGATTTCTTTCAAATATTTTCGTTGCTTCCTTTTTATTTTCTTTATCATTACCAGTTATATGTGCAGTAATTGTCACGTTATCTAAATCATAAAGTGGATGTTCTGATTCTAGTGGTTCATTTTCGAATACATCCAAGTAAGCATGACGTATTAATTTTTCTTTAAGTATTTCAATTAAATCGTCTTCTTCTACTATAGTTCCTCTTCCTACATTAATAAATAAGGTATCTTCCTTCATTAATTGGAAGTGATGTTTGTTTAATAAATGATATGTTTCTTTGGTTTCTGGTAACGTATTAATTATTATATCCGCTTCTCCTAATAGTTCGTCTAATTCATTTATCTCATATGTTTGATTAAATCCTTCTTTTTGTTTTCCTGTTTTACTTACACCTATTATTTTCAATTCGAAAGGTGTCAATAACTTTACAGTATCTTGAGCAATAGCTCCAGTACCTAAAAATAAAATTGTTTCATCCTTTAAACGTTTACCTGTCAAAGTACTATCATAAATATGCTTTTGTTGATTAATAAATGATGTTTTCATTTTTTTATGATCATCTAATATAAAAGTTAGTATATATTCTGAAAGTTGCTTTGATTGTATTCCTCTAGTATTGGTTAAAATAATTCCTTTATTCTTAATATACTCTAATGGTAGATTGTTTACGCCTGTTGCATACCATGCAATCCACTTTAAATTCGGGCAAGACTTTATAAATCTTTCATTAATCTCCCCGTCATACCCTATCAATACCTCGAGTTCTTTTTTTTCATTATCTGGAATATTATCTGCTTTATCATAAAACAAAAATGAAATATCAGGATACTTTTCTATTAATTCATTTTCTATATTACCTAAACGTTTCAAGCTTACGATTTTCATTTATCTCACTCCAGCATTTGTTTTAATTCATCTATTTGTGTTTTAACTTTTACTTTTTCAATGATATTTGTAATATATCCCGCTTCATCTATTACAAACGTTGTTCTCACTATTCCCATATTTTCTTTTCCAAAACTTTTCTTCAAACGATATATTCCTACTGCCTTCGATAACTTAAATTCATCATCAACTAACAAATCAAAATTCAAATGATGCTTATTAATAAAGTTTTCGTGTTTTTTTCTAGAATCCCCGCTAATACCATAAACTTTAACTTTCATATCATTAAAGTATTGTATATTATCTCTAAAGTCACATGCTTCTGTTGTACACGTTGGTGTGTTATCTCGTGGGTAGAAATATAATATTGTTTTTTCTCCCATAATTTTTTCATTAGTAATTAATTCACCATTTTGATTCTCTAATTCAAATTTTGGAAAAAGATCTCCTATTTTTAACATCGTATCACTCATTTCTTCATATTATAATTATTATGTTACGATAGTAATGAATATTATTAAATAAGAAAGGTTGATACTCTATGAATTTCACTGAAAGTGAACGTCTTCAAAAGTTATCAAATGAATATATTTTAGGTGGAGTTAATTCTCCTTCACGCTCTTATAAAGCTGTTGGCGGAGGTGCTCCCGTAGTTATGCGTGAAGGTCATGGCGCTTATCTTTACGATGTCGATGGAAATAAGTACATTGATTATTTACAAGCATATGGTCCTATAATCACTGGTCATGCTCATCCTCATATTACTGAAGCTATCCAAGATCAAGCGGCTAAAGGTGTGTTATATGGTACACCGACTGAACTTGAAATTGATTTTAGTAAAAAATTACGAGCAGCTATTCCTTCATTAGAAAAAATTCGTTTTGTTAATTCTGGAACAGAAGCAGTAATGACTACAATTCGAGTTGCTAGAGCTTATACTAAAAGAAATAAGATTATTAAATTTGCGGGGTCTTATCATGGCCATTCTGATTTAGTATTAGTTGCTGCAGGAAGCGGACCTTCTCAATTAGGTTCTCCAGATTCAGCTGGTGTACCTGAAAGTGTCGCTAGAGAAGTCATTACTGTACCTTTCAATGACATTGAATCTTATAAAGAAGCCATGTCACATTGGGGAGATGAAGTAGCAGCTGTATTAGTAGAACCTATTGTAGGTAATTTTGGTATGGTAAAACCTCAACCAGGCTTTTTAGAAGAAGTTAACAACATCACTCATGAACATGGGGCTTTAGTGATTTACGATGAAGTCATCACTGCTTTCCGCTTCCATTATGGCGCTGCACAAGATTTATTAAATGTTTATCCAGATTTAACAGCATTTGGTAAAATTGTTGGTGGTGGATTACCAATCGGTGGCTACGGTGGCCGTCAAGATATCATGGAACATGTTGCTCCATTAGGCCCAGCATACCAAGCAGGAACAATGGCAGGTAACCCACTTTCAATGAGAGCAGGTATTGCATTACTTGAAGTTTTAGAGCAAGATGGTGTATATGAGAAATTAGATAATTTGGGTAAACGTTTAGAAGATGGTTTAAATAAACTTATCGAAAAACATCATATTACTGCAACAATTAATCGTATTTATGGATCGCTAACACTCTATTTTACAGATGAAAAAGTAACACACTACGAACAAGTAGAAAATTCTGATGGTGAGGCATTTGCAAAATTCTTTAAACTTATGCTTAACCAAGGTATTAATTTAGCACCTTCTAAATTTGAAGCATGGTTCTTAACTACTGAACACACTGAAGAAGATATTGATCGAACATTAGAAGCGGCTGACTATGCCTTCAGTCAAATGAAATAATATTTAAAATTTAACGGACCTAAGAATGTCATATCGTAAATATACATTCTTGGGTTTTTATATATGCGTATACTTGTATAGTTTTATTTGTTGAGTGTATACTAATTTAAAAATACATTAAACTATAAACTTGTTATTTAAAGGAGCGTTGTATTTGAAATTAGGCGCACGTATACTTAAAACTGGAATTGCTATCATTCTCGCCCTTTTTATCGCTTCTTTTTTACCTGATAATGTTGGTTTGAAATCTGTAGCAGGAATAAGTGCTATTTTTGCAATGCAACCTAATATATATCGTTCAATGAAAACGATATCTGAACAAGCTACAGGTAATTTAATCGGTGCTATATTAGCAGTGATTATGGTAACCATTTTTGGTAAAAACATTGTGATTATGGGTATCACAGTCATTCTATTAATCGCCATTTTATACAAATTAAACTTGGCGCATGTAGCAACATTAGCAGGTGTCACTGCGTTAATCATTATGGGGCAACATACAGGATCGTTTTATCTTGCAGCTACATTTAGATTTATTTTAGTAATGATTGGAGTTTTAAGTGCTTCACTTGTAAACCTAGTATTCTTACCTCCAAAATTCGAAACTAAAATTTATCATAATGCGGTTAATATTTCTTCCGACATATTTATATGGTTTAAACTTGTGATTAATGATACTTCTGAATATCATCAGATAAAAGAAGATGGTGAACAGTTAGAATCTCGCATCATAAAATTAGAACAAATCTATAACTATTATCACGAAGAACGTACGTTTACAAGAAAAGCTGCTTTCCAACAAAATCGTAAAAAGATATTATTTAAAGAGGTCGTTGGAACAACTCGACAAGCTTACGAAGTATTAAATCGTATGGCTAGATATCAAAATGATTTGCATAATACGAATCATAATTTATTATTTCAAATTAAATTAGAGTTAGATTCATTAACAGCGTATCATGAACAAATTTTAAAAAGTTTATCAAAAAAGGCGCGTTATAATGTAGATGATTTTGATAATCAAATTTTAAATCCTCAAAAGAAAAATCTTATGGATGCTTTTCAATATCAATTAATTCAAAATCCATATCAAGTAGAATATTCATATTCGAATATCATGCAAATTATCGCAGCTATTGAAGAATATCGATATTATTTAGAGCATTTAGATAGACTAAGATTAAGTTTCTTTACGTATCATCGTAATGACACGGATATTGAAATTCAAGATGAAGACTTTGATTTATAAAAATTAAATATCAATACTAAAAAAGACAAACTTAACTATCAAAGTTGAGTTTGTCTTTTTTAGTATTCATTATTTAGTTATAAATCTTGAATGCTATACAAATGTTCATATTCACCTTTTTTAGCAATCAGCTCTTTATGTGTACCCGTTTCAACGATTTGGCCATGCTGCATAACAATAATTTTATCTGCGTGTGTGATTGTTGATAATCTATGAGCTACAATAAGTGTAGTTCTATCTTTACTTAAAACATCTAATGCGTCTTGAATAATTGCTTCACTTTCTAAATCAAGTGCACTTGTCGCTTCATCTAAAATTAATATAGGTGGATTATTTAAGAAAATACGCGCAATAGATAAACGTTGCTTTTGGCCACCAGATAATTTTACGCCACGTTCTCCAACTTCAGTATCATAGCCATTCGGTAAATTCATAATAAAGTCGTGCGCATTTGCCATTTTAGCTGCTTCGATTATTTCTTCTTCAGTAGCATCAGGACGTCCTAATAAAATATTCTCTCTTACAGTATCAGAAAATAAAATATTGTCTTGTTGAACAAGTCCAATTTGATTTCTCAAGCTTCCTGTTAAATAATCTTTAATATTATGACTATCGATCAAAATTTCACCTTCACTTACATCATAAAAACGTGGAATAAGATTAATAAGCGTAGATTTACCTCCCCCGCTCATACCGACGAATGCTACTGTTTCACCTTTGTTTATATTTAAATTTATATTTTTTAAAACTAAAGATTCATCTTCATTATATTTAAAGCTTACATTTTTTAATTCAATATGTCCTTCTTTTATTTCAATAGGTTGTGCACCTTTTTTATTTTTAATGTCATAGTCTTCATCCATTAATTGAAAAATACGATCCATAGAGGCGAAACTTTGCGTTAAAGTTGTGAATGAAGAAACTAAACGTCTTAATGGTCCGAATAATTGTTCTAAATATCCTACAAAAGCTGCTAAGGTACCTACTGTAATTGAACCAGTGATTGCTAAATATGACCCTACTCCAATAACAATGATAGGACCTAAATCTGTGACTGTATTAATAGCTGCAAATGAATAGGCATTCCATGAAGTATGTTGAAACGCTCTACTTAAAAAGTTTTTATTTTTTTTATCAAAGTTTTTCGCTTCATTATCTTCAATTGCAAAGCTTTTTATTACAGACATACCTTGAACACGTTCATGTAAAAATCCTTGTACTTCCGCTAATGCTTGTGAACGTTTACGTGTTAATTTTCTTAAACGTCCAAAGAAAAAATATACTGTAAAGATATAAAAAGGAAAAATAATAATTGCTGCAAGTGTTAATTTAATATCTAAGAAGAACATAATAGAAAGCGCAATAATAATCGTTACACAGTCTAACCAAATATTCATTAACCCAGTTAAAATAAAGTCTTTCGTTTGTTCTACGTCATTAATTACTCTCGATATAACTTGTCCCACTTGATTATTTGCATAAAATCGAGCACTTAAAGCTTGTAAATGGTCATACAATTGCTTACGAATATCATATAAAATTTTATTACTCGTCCATTGTGCTAAATATTGTCGAAGGTATTCAATTGGCGGGCGCACAATTAAAAATATAAATAGAGTAATACCTATCGCTATAGCAAGATGATGGAATTTTTCATTGGTAGTTAATGTACCATTATTAATGACACCATCAATCGCATATTTAATTAATAATGGAATTAACATTGGAATACCAAATTTTATAATTCCAATAATAATCGTTGCGAAAATACGATATTTATATGGTTTAACAAATTCTAAATATCGTCGAATCACACTGACTCCTCCTTAATTTTATTATCAAAAAATGAATAGAGGTTGAACCCTCTATTCATAAACTCATTTATTTAAGAATAGGCAAGTAGTTTCAACCTCTTATTTATTACTCAAGTACTATAAACTAATTAATTACTATTTGCCTCAATTATGCTTAGTAATTACGAATTTTTTTATATCTTTGTTTCCAAACTTTTATAAAGTCAGGAGCGAAAGGACCTTTTTTCTGTTCTATCCATTGTTGTAAAATGTCTACATTTCTTCTGAGTATTACGTCTATTTCATGAGGATAATTCATTTGTTTCATATGTTGTTCATATTCATCCTCATCTAATAAATGATATTTACCATTTGGATAAACTTTAATATCTAAATCATAATCAATATATTTTAAAGCTTCTTCATCACATACAAAAGGCGAAGATAAATTACAGTAATAGTAAATACCATCTTCTCTAAACATGCAAATTACATTAAACCAATACTCAGAATGAAAGTACACGATTGCAGGCTCTCTAGTAATCCATGTACGTCCATCACTTTCAGTTACTAAGGTATGATCATTCCCACCAATGATGACGTGATCTGTTCCTTTTAAAATCGTTGTTTCAGACCATACTCTATGAATATTTCCATCATGTTTATAGCTTTGGATTTTTATATTTTCGCCTTCTTTAGGTATGGATTCTTTAACCATACTCCACACCACCTTTTAAAGTTTTTACAATTCGAATTATACCATATTTTTTTAAACTTCTTTAAAGAGATATAGAGAGATAATATGTTTTTCTATTTACCAACAATAAACTCATATATTTTACTCATTGATACTGGGAAAGAATAATCGTCTCGATTTTCTAAATCAAACCATTCCATAAAGTCTGGTAATTGTGCTGAGTCAATATTTATATCTTCAATCACACTATAAACATTTAAATTCCAAGTTTTATGTGTAAATTGATGCTTTAATTGAAATATTGCGTTCTCAGCTAAAGTTAATGACTGGTTTAACTTATATTCTAGTTTTTGAATCCCATTAGGACTTTCAAACATCGGAAATTGCCACATACCATTAAGTAGCTTTTCTTGACGTTTTTCAATCAGATATTGACCTTTCTGATTTCTGACTAAAAAAACCTCCTGATTAATTATTTTCTTAGCTTGCTTTTTAGTCTTGATAGGTAACTCTAACGTAGTTCCTTTTCGAAATGCTTCACAATTTTCCTGCACTGGACAAAATAGGCATAACGGATTCTTAGGTGTACATATTGTTGCACCTAATTCCATCATTGATTGATTAAACGTACCCGCTTCTTCTTGTACAAAAGGTTGAAGCTCTTTTTCAAATGATTTTCTAGTAGATTGTAATTTGATATCACGATAGTCATTATTAAGTCGAGTCCATACTCTAAACACATTTCCATCTACAGTAGCTAAAGGGCGATTAAAAGCAATACTCATTACAGCTGCTTGAGTATATGGACCTACTCCCTTTAATTCACCAAAAACTTTAGGGGATGATGGCACTTCACCATTATAATTATGATGTACTTCTTTAATTGCTGTATGAAAATTGCGGGCACGGCTATAATATCCAAGACCTTCCCAATACTTTAATACTTCATCTTCTTCTGCTTCACTTAACGCTTTAACTGTAGGAAATCGATGAATAAATTTATTGTAATAATCAATGACCGTTTTAACTTGTGTTTGTTGAAGCATAACTTCACTTAGCCATATATAATATGGATTAGTTGTTTCTCTCCAAGGCATTTCTCGTTGATTTTTCTCAAACCATGTCACAATATTATTTTTAAATGTCGTTTCATTTAACATTAAATTATCCTTTCTCTTACATAAAAAAATGTATAAGTTATAATACTTTCTAATATTTGATAAGTATCTTAATTTTGTTATTCTAATTTTTAGATTATAATATATATTAAATCAAGATGAAAAGAGTGAACTTTTATGGATACAGCCACTCATATTGCTATCGGCATTGGACTAACTGCTTTAGCTACACAAGACCCAGCAATGTCACATTCTATGACAGCTACTGCAACAACTTTAATTGCGGGTTCTTTAATACCTGATGGCGATACGGTTTTAAAATTAAAAAATAATGCAACTTATATTTCACATCATCGTGGTATTACACATTCCATACCCTTTACGATTTTATGGCCAATATTACTTGCTTTTATAATATACGTTATCTTTCCACATGTAGATGTGACTCATATATGGATGTGGGCTCAGTTAGCGGTCTTTTTACATGTTTTTGTAGATATCTTTAATTCATATGGTACACAAGCACTTAGACCTATATCAAATAAGTGGATACAACTCGGTGTAATCAATACATTCGATCCAATTATTTTTTTAATATTATGTATTGGAATCACGCTATGGTTATTAGGCATTCATCCATATCTAGTGTTCTTTCCAATTATTGGCGTTTTAATTATTTATTATATCGTTAGATTTAAAATGCAATCAATAATCAAATCTCAAGCGTTGAAACTCATTCATGATGAACATCATCCTGTGAAAATTTTTGTTGCACCTACTATGAAATTTATGGAATGGCGTGTAGCTATTCAAACTGAAAGCTATGATTATGTAGGTAGAGCTTATGGTCGTAATATAACGTTTAGTGATAAAGTAAAACGTCAACAATTCTCATCTGATACACTTTTATGGCAAATAAAAAGTAATCCTGAAATAAGAACGTTTTTAAAATTCTCTTCTATCTATCGTTGGCAAATACGTAAACTTGATGATCAAACAACTGAGATAAGATTGATAGATTTACGTTATCTAAATAAAGGACATTATTCTTTTGCAGCAATTGCACATCTTACTCAAGATCAAAAAATTGACCATTCCTATATTGGATGGGTATTTACAGAAGAAAAACTTCAAAAAAAATTGTACTCTCATTAATCTATTAACTTTAACTATAATTTAAACAACCCCTAGATGACTTATTGACAGTCATTTAGGGGTTATTATTATAAAATTATAAAAAATATATGTTATTTATAACGATTCACTCATATATTAAATATATTCATATTTCTTATGGGCAACAAGTCGAGTTAAAATAAAATTGATAACTCCAATTAATACTAAAAAAGCAATAAAATAAATATGATACACAATATTGTACATATTTACAGCTCCAAAAACAATTGAAGATGATAATCCGTCAATCAAATAATATAATGGATTAATTTTTAATATTTGATCAATCATATTTGCCTTATTGTTAGGTATAAAAATGATAGGTACTAAAAAGAATAACACAATTGTTGCTACCACATAAAATTTAAATACTTTTTTACTTATTAAAGTCAATAAACTTAATGTTATTGATATAAAAACAATAAATATAATCGACATTAGTATAAAATAAACAAAAGATATCACCGATGTTTCAAGGTTTACTGGCTTAAAGATTGATGTAATCAATGATAAAACACAGATGATGATAGCCCCTATCAGTGCATTAAGGATGGGCGTAATAATAGGTGTGAGTTGAAATGATTTAGCAATAAGATAATCATACTTATATAATTTGAATGATTTATATATAATATAAGCAATGGTTACAAAAGTATAGAACGCAATCATTCGATATATCCATTGGGCCTTTTCAATTTCTTCTGTATTAAATAAATACATCACTCCAATTATGATACTAATGATAATTAATTGTATTAAAAATAAAATCACATCATATTTCCAAGTCTCTTTTACTTTTGCTTTAGCCAAATGTAAAAGAGATGGAAAATGTTTAAAATATAATATTAACTTATCTATCATGTTTACACCTACAATTCGATATAAATCCATTTACTATTTTTCATATCTGCAATTAAATATCCATTATTTAATTTTGAAATCCATACATTACTTTTAATATTAAATTTACGCTCTAATTTTGATTTATCTACTATAGGAAATACAAAACCAGTTAACTTATCCTCATCATTAAATAACATTTTAATAGGTTGTTGTGTAATAGGCACCACAAATCGTTGATCTTTTTCAGGAACAAGCGTCTTTTTCACTTGCTTATGTGGTTTATGTAATTGAGTATTAAAATAATCAACATACTTACTGTAGTTTGACTTCATATAAGGCGCTAAAGTACTAAATTTATGCGTTTCATATAATGCAGCAGGATTAAAATAATAAATTTTGTTCTTACCTACTTCATATGTATCATCATCGACAATTAAGCGGTATTTTGAAGCACTTTCTCCAGTAATCGTCACAAAAGAATATTTTGGCATTTCAATATCTTGATGATTTGATAATGTCACTTCATCATGTAGAACAATTCCATAAGACAATTTATTTTCAAAAGAATCCGTGTCTTGATTTTGAACTTTCTTCTGAGATTCGTTGATAGGAATTTCAATTTTCCCTATATTATTCACTACCAGTGCGCCAAGTAACACTAAGACGATTAACGTTGAAACTAAAAGCGTCCAAAATTTAACTATAAAATCCGGAACTTTAACATGTTTGTATCGTTCGACTCTTTTAAAGTTATAACTCATTTCCGGCAATCTACTTCTACTTTTCTTCCAATCCAAATCAAAATTCTTAAGTGTTTCTTCATCTTCGATACTTAATCTATCTCTTTCATGATCATTAAATACTGGTAAAACGTCATTTAAAGACCCTTCCATACGCACTTGTCCGTGAGAAATCCATGTAACATAGTTACTTACTTGAGATATTTTAGAAATATCATCGTCTACAAATATAATTGATAAGTCATTAGACACATAGTCTTTTGAAAGTTGTTTCGCCTTATTTAAAAAAGCTTCATCAAGATATTCGAGAATATGACTTAAAATAATAATTTCTGTTTTACAAACTCTTGCAACACTTAAAATCAATTGCGCATACTCAGAGTGACTAAGTTTATTCACTTGAATCGAAGATTTATCATCTAAATGCGCATATTTAATAATTTGATCGACAATATGTGAAGACGTCTCGTAATTAAATAAGCATTGTGTTTCTTCAATATAACTTTTAACAGACATATTTAATAAATGTTTGTTTTTTATATCTCCATAATAAATACTTGCTGATTGTACAACTTTCCCTCTATCAGGTGCAATATCTTGTGCCATAATTCTTCCAATCAATGTTTTGGATGAACCAGGTTCTCCTATGAGTGCAAGAGCTTCTCCTTGATAAATGTGTAAAGTTATTTTATTTAATTCTATGTCTTCCGCGCCATATCCAAACGGCAAATACCACTTTCTATTCTTTTGGTTTCTATAGTATTGTGTAACATTTAATAATTTTAAAACGATTGAACTTCCCATTTGTGTTACATCCTTCTAAATTTTTAATAATGCAATGGGTAAACCCTCTTCAGGATTCGTACTATTTATTCTATAACCCCAAGCAAAAACCCCTTTTAAACGTTCAACTTTAAAGTATTGTTCACTACCATCATTTAATTTATACATTCTGCCTATATTAATTTTAGAACGATCGACTAAATAACTCTCAGCTACAATGACTTTACTTTCATAAACATCATATTCATTCATTATGCCATTCATTTCAGCTTTACGCATTTTTTCTTTACATAATTGTATTTCATGTCTCAATTCCTGTTCAGACATTTCACTTAATCTTTTGTCACTCATCTAAAATACCACTTTCTGCTAATTTAATTTTTATTTTATCATAATTATATCCTTTTCTCATAAGTGCTTCTATTGTTTTCATTTTTAATGTATTACCATCATATTTACGACATTGTTTATTATAAACTTTTTCTAAATCCTTTTGTAATAAGTCATCTAGCACTTCTTCGTCTTGAGCAAAGTCTAACTCATTAAGTACATATTGTGCAGTTTCTATTGTATATCCTTTTTGGATTAAGCTATGCATTACTTTTTGCTTTACTTTAACAACAGGACCTTTTTTAGTTTTCATTATTTTTTTAGCAACATGAATGATAGATTCTATAGGTTGCTCTTCTTCATATCGTTTAACATATCTATCTATAATATTAGGTTCTACTCCAACTTGGTATAGTTTTTGTTTAAATACTTCAGGTCCTTTATCTGTTGTGTTGATCATTGTATTTTTTAAACTTTCAGCATAATCTTCATGATTAATATATTGCTCTTTATAACAATATTCAATCACTTTTTCTACTGCCATTTCATTAATATCATTCTTTTTCAAATAATCACTAACTTCTTTTTCAGTTCGTTTTTTATATGATAAATATTGTATTGCCATATTAACTCCTAGACGATAGTGTTCGTATTTTTGAATTTTTTCCATTTCTGCAGCATCTATCATTTGATTCTTTTTCAAATTGAATTTAACGAGTGTATCTATATCAATTCCCATTTCAAATGCTTCGTCAAGAAAGAGATTAAATCGTTCTTTATTATTTTTTTGAACTTCTATTTTAGTAATTTTCGGCATCATTATTCTCCTCATACTAATTAAAAATTGTATTTTAATAATATATTTATTTTATAACAGAAAATCTAACACATATAGTATTTGATATTAAAAAAGAGCGAAATGGAAGTTTATTTATTCTCATTCTCACTCTTAGTTTATATTTAATTAAATTGTTATATTACTATATTAATAATTATTAAGTTGCGATAAGGCTTCTTGATATTGACTGTCAGAAATATAATTCTGTTGTCTCATTTTTTCTAAATTCACTTTAATTCGATTCTTGAAATTATTTGATACGTTATTAATATCATATACACTTGGGGCATTAACTTTACTTGCTAGCATTGCACTTTGTAATACAGTAATAATCGGATAACTACTATTATTTTGATTTGTAGTTGCACCAAAATAGTAATTTGCTGCACTTTCAATATCATATTGATTATTACCATAGTAAATATTATTCAAATAAAAACTTAATATCTGATTTTTACTGTATTGCTGTTCAACTTTATGCGCGACAAATAATTCTTTTAGTTTACGTGTAAATGAACGTTCATTATTGTAATAATAATTTTTTACAGTTTGTTGAGTAATGGTGCTCCCGCCTTGTACCTCACGTTCACCAATCGTTGAAAATAATGCACGTGTTGTCCCTTTGATATCGAATCCATGATGTTTAGAAAAACGTTCATCTTCCATAGATATAAATGCGCCCTTAACATAATTCGGCATATTGTCTGATGATACAAAATTACTCTTATTTTCAATCGTTTGTAAATCATCGACATTCGCTCTAGATGATAAAAAATACATTAATCCAGTAAACAAAGCAAATATAATCAGAAATATAATAAACATTCTTAGAAAGAGCCGTTTACTTTTCTTCTTTTTCGGTGGTGAACCCACAGGTTGATAATAGGTATTATAATAAGGCTCATTTTGATAATAAGTTGTTTTCTCTTTTGGATAGTTATCTCTTTGTCTTCTTTTCATGGGATTGCTCCTTTACTTAAAGGTCACTCTATAATTGAGAGTTTAACAGTAAGTATTATTTTTATCTATATAAACAATCAAAAATCAGTCTCAAGGTGTATCATTGGTTTTTATATCGCTCAAATTTTCAAGTTACTTTGAAGAAGATAGAGAAGGATTTTTTAAAGATGGATAAGCGGATTTAAAAAACGATATTAAGTTCATAAATATATGAATTTTTAAAAGTAACATTTAAAACGTATTTTCTCCATTTCTAGAAAACAAGGAAAACAAATCAATCAGACGCTTATGAATTGACACGACTTGTAATGATACATTCTCAGTTTCATTGGAGCCTATCCAGAATACAGTTACATTGTAATTCAATCATCGACTATCAACACATTAAAAATGCCTGAGACAATTACACATGTCTCAGGCTCAAATATAACTTTCAAAAAGTTATTTTAAATTAATCATTTAATTTTTTAACGATTTCTCTATTGAAATCATCTAAATCATCAGGTACACGACTTGTTACAATATTATTATCAACTACTACTGATTCATCAACAACATTGGCACCTGCATTTGATAAATCTTTACGAACATTTAATACTGCAGTTAAAGTGCGACCATTTAAATCATCAGTATCAATTAAAACTTGAGGTCCGTGACAAATAGCAAATGTTGGAACATCATTTTTAGTAAAGTATTTTGCAAATGTTCCATAACGTCCTTCTGCATCTCCACGTAAATTATCTGGAGAGAAACCACCAGGAATTAATATTGCATCATAATTTTCTGGTTTAGCATCAGCAATACTTACATTTACTGTAACTTTTTCGCCATGTTTCCCAACAACTTCAGCGTTCGCAGTATCTCCAATAACTTCAGTTTCAAATCCTGCTTCTTCTAATGCTTCTTTAGGACTTGTTAATTCTATATCTTCAAATTCATCAGCTAAAATAATTGCTACTTTTTTAGTCATAACCAAAATCACCTTTTCTTTCGTTTTATTATATTTAATTATAGACAAATTTAAGATGGTTTAAACATAAATATTAAATTTAGTTAAAAACTTTTTCATACTCCACAATTACTTAGAAACTAACTTAACTTTTTCTTCTAATTGATCTAATAATCCAATCCATTCATCAATATCTTTTACACTTACTTCATCAGGATTAACGTGGTCAATATCTTCTAAAAATTTAGACAATCTTGTTTTAATTTGTTCAATAGTTTGTTTTTCATCCATCGGAATTTAACTCCTTATATATAATATTTTTAGCTTTTATTCATAACTATCCTAACAAAATTTGACAAAAAGAGATATAATTCTAATAATATTTATTGTAATTTTATAAAGAAGAATGTTTTAAAAGTTTAGGAGTTTTTATAATGACAACATCAAAAATTAAACAAGCAATCTCAATTTATAATGATCCGTGGGAAGCTTATAATGATATTAAACAATTCGATCAACTCACTTTGAGTAATGTAGAATTTACCACAACAAATTTATGTAATATGAGATGTAGTCACTGTGCAGTTGGTTATACATTACAAACAAAAGATCCTGATCCATTACCTATGAATCTTATTTATCAACGTTTAGATGAAATTCCCAATTTACGTACTATGTCGATTACAGGTGGAGAACCTATGTTTTCAAAGAAATCTATAAATAATGTTGTTAAACCATTATTGAAATATGCGCATCAAAGAGGCATATATGTGCAAATGAATTCTAATTTAACGTTACCTCAAGATCGATATCTAGAAATTGCTGAGTATATTGATGTCATGCACATTTCTCATAATTGGGGTACCATCCAAGAATTTGCAGAGGTGGGCTTTGGCGCAATGAAAAAACAACCTCCTTTAAAAGCAAAGTTAAAATTATATGAACAAATGCTAGATAATGCTAGTACATTATCTGACCAAGGGATGTTTGTTTCAGCAGAAACAATGTTAAATCAAAATACCCTACCACATTTAGAAAACATACATAAAGAAATTGTTAATGATATGAAGTGTAGTCGTCATGAAGTTCATCCTATGTATCCAGCAGATTTTGCAAGTCAACTCAATGTATTATCATTAAAAGACATGAAGCAAGCTATTCATCATTTATTAGACATTCGTGATAAAAATACTTGGATGTTATTTGGTACTCTCCCAATCTATCCTTGCATAAACGATGAAAATGACCAACTTTTACTTGAACGATTAAGAAATGAAAAAAATGTTACTGTTCGAAATGACCCAGATGGCCGTAGTCGCTTAAATGTAAATGTATTTAGTGGGGACGTTATTGTAACAGATTTTGGTGATGAAAACGGAACAATTTCTAATATTAAAAATGATAAGCTCACAGATGTATTTGATGCTTGGTTATCAACAGATTTAGCAAAATCTTTAAATTGTCATTGTGAAGCTTTCCAATGTTTAGGACCAAATGTATTAGTTAAAAATATGTATTATCCAAATACAAACTTTAGAGAAAATGAAATCGCAATGCACACTGAACATAGTTTTCAATAAAATTAAAAGAAACTGGGACATAATTCCTAGCAAAATAGCCAGTAAATGAGTTTATTGTAAACTCATTTACTGGCTTCTTTCTTTATAATACTGCGTATTGTTGGCTCGCTTTCTTAGGGCACAACTTCAGCCTGTAGTCTTTAGCATATCCTATTGCCTCAAGAGTCTCACCAAAACACTTTGTATTTATATGTAATTTTACATTGAATTATTTTTAAAAAACAAGGCCCTAAAACCCTTTCGTATAATTTAAAGTCAATACATATAATTTATATCATATGTATTGACTTTTATTATAAATCTTAAATATCTTCTATGTGCTGTGCTTCAGATAAAAATTCAATGGTTTTTTTACTTTCTTCACGTCGTTCTTTTCTTCGTTGAACACGTTTTGGTGCTCCTTCATAGAACCACTTTTCTATTTTAGTTTCAGGGTACACTTTAGGAATACGTGTTGGTTTTCCATTTTCATCTAGGGCAACAAATGTTAAAAAGCTCAATGCTGCTAAATGTCTTTCCTTATTTAGCACATCTTCAATAATAATTTGCACACAAATTTCCATTGAACTTGATCCTGCGTAACTTACCATTGCTTCATAAGACGTAATATCCCCTGTTTTTATAGGTCTTAAAAAATCCACCGAGTCAGTAGAAGCAGTAACCACTTGTGCATTCGCATGTTTCATAGCTGTAATTGCAGCTATTTCATCAATATTAGCCATCAATGATCCACCAAACATTGTATGGTGATGATTGGTATCTTGAGGAAATACTTGTCGTGTTTTTATACTTTTTGATTCAGACATAGATTTTTTATTAACTTGAGAATTTGACATACTTTATTTCTCCTATTCCTAATTTAAATGAGTTATTGTGCCCAATTCCCATTTTCGAAAACTAATTCTTTAGAGCCGTCTTCTAAAATACCATAAATCGTTAGATCTGAACTTCCAATCATAAAGTCCACATGAACATTAGAATCATTTAATCCACTTGCTATTTTTTCTTCAGTAGACATTTCTGTACCGCCTTTAATATTAAACCCGTAGGCTGAACCAATAGCAAGATGACAAGATGCATTTTCATCAAATAAAGTATTATAAAAAATGGTATTACGATTTGAAATTGGCGAATCATCTGGAACTAGAGCAACTTCTCCTAATCGCTTAGAACCTTCATCTGTGCTAATTAAATCTTTTAAAACTTCTTCACCTTTTTCTGCTTTAACATCGATAATTTCACCATTTTTAAATGTTAAAGTGAATCCATCAATAATATTACCATTATAACTTAATGGTAATTTATTAGTTACATAGCCATCTACATGATTTCTATCTGGTGCAGTAAATACTTCTTCCGTTGGGATGTTTGCAATAAATGGTTGTTGATTTCCATTTACATAGCTCGTTGCATCTTCCCAAATATGTCCTTTTGGTAGCCCTACTGTTAAATCAGTGCCTTCAGACATATAATGTAATGCTTTATAATTTTTTTCTTGAAGTTTATTTGCATGTACACTTAGAGATTTCACATGTTGCTCCCAATTTGTGATTGGGTCATTTCCATCCACACGTACAATTTCAAATACTTCATCGATAAATTGGCTGTATGCTTCTTCTTCAGGCAAATTAGGATATACACGTTTTGCCCATGCTTTAGATGGAAATGCAGCTACTACCCATGGAAATGCATTCTTTTGGCTACCTTCCATATACCCTTTGAATGCTTGTCCATAATTAAACTGAGATGCTTTTAATTTTTCTGAATCAATGCCATTTAATAAGTCTGGATCACCGGAAATAAGCGCTAAATTCGCTGCTCCTCTATGAGCATAATCCATACGCTCTTCAACATCATAAGCTTTAACAGCATGGTTTTCAAAATAATCAACAGATTCATTTTCATATTTTAAACGTTCTAAAATAGGATCTGAATATACCACTCTTACATCTGAAGCGCCTTCTTGATAGGCTACTTCGACAATTAAGCGCGTTAATTCTATAGTTTCTACAGAAGTTCTTATAAACACAGGTTGATTTTGTTGAACGTTCATACCTACCTTTACTAATAATTCTGCATATTGTTTTAATTTGTCTTGATAATCTTGATTGGCCATTTAAATTCTCCTTACTCGTGACGTAAATTACCTAATTCATCAGCAATTGCTGTAATTTCACTTGGTGAAAATGAATCTTTAGACATAACAAAATCATGAATGTCTTTAATATCCTTTGTATCTGTATCTTTAAATTTTTCTGGATTAATTAAAGATTGATTTACAATATTTAATTTTTTTCGAATATTTTTAATCATTTGTTCATTATTCTGTGCCATTTGTTTCACCTCTTTATTATCATATTTTATCAAAGTATAAAAATTTATTAAACTTTTATAGAAATTAGTAAAATTATGGCTTTATAAATGTTAAAAATAACTATAAAATAGTTTATATATTAAAGTTTGGAGGAGTACAAGATGGTAGATGTAGCTTTTGTATGTCTTGGAAATATTTGCCGTTCTACAATGGCTGAAGCAATCATGCGTCAACGATTAAAAGAACGCGGTATTTCTGATGTTATTGTACATTCTAGGGGTACTGGACGTTGGAATTTAGGTGAACCTCCTCATCAAGGTACTCAAAAAATTCTGAAACAACACCATATACCTTTTGATGGTATTGTTAGTGAATTATTTGAACCTGATGATGATTTTGATTATATTATCGCTATGGACCAAAGTAATGTGGATAATATTAAATCAATTAATCCCAATCTTAAAGGTCAATTGTTCAAATTGCTAGAATTTAGTAACATGGAAGAGACTGATGTGCCTGATCCTTATTACACAAATAATTTTGAAGGTGTATATGACATGGTACAATCATCTTGTGACAATTTAATAGATTTCATCGTAAAAGATGCTAATTTGAAAGAGGGGTAACTAAAATGGAAAATAAATTTGTTCCAGGTATTATTATTGGTGCTATCGTTGGTGGAGCTGCTACTTTAGCAGATAAATCAACACGTAATGCATTAGTACAATCATTCAAAGACATTAAAGAAGGTAATCGTTCTCGTAAACCTTCTAAAATTACTTCAATTAAAAATGAAGTATTGTATTGGAAAGATACAATTGAAGAAATTCGTCGTAATAATCCAGAATTAGAAAAATCAATTAAAGATGCTAAAGATACATTTGTAAATTGTAAAAACAATCGTCTTAGCTAATCAAATATAATTGACAGAAAATAAAGGCAAAATTCCTTTTTACTTAGGTAGTTTTGCCTTTATTTTAGAATTAATTTTTAAGGAGACGCCTATGTCAAAAAAAAATCAATCAAACTCTAAGTACCTTAACTCTATTAAGGAAAAAGAGACAGAAAATAAAGAGAAAATAAAGGTTGATCGTACATACGTAGAACCTCAGGAATTTCAATCAAAGAAGCCTAAAAAAGATAAACAAGTTTTTTTCGTTTCTAGATTAAATAAACCTGCAAAATATACTAAAAATTCTAATTTTTTATCTTATCTTATTTATCGTATTGGTAAAGATGATGCTTCAGGTTTAGCGGCTCAAATGACGTATCACTTTGTATTAGCTTTATTCCCAATGTTAATCTTTTTATTAACTTTATTACCATTATTCCAAATTGATCCTCAGCAAATTAAAGACTTAGTTAGTCAAAATGCTCCTGCTGAGACTGCTGATGTTGTTACTAAAATTTTTAAAGATATTACAAGTAACTCTAGTGGTAGTTTATTATCAGTCGGTTTGATTTTAGCTATTTGGTCAGCATCAAATGGTATGACAGCAATTATGAATTCATTTAATGTTGCTTATGATGTTGAAGATGCTCGTAATCCTATTGTTCTTAAATTATTAAGCATTTTGTTTACAATTGTTATGGCTATTGTATTAGCTATAGCTCTAACATTACCTACATTTGGTAATTTTATTAAAGATCATCTATTTGGTCCGTTAGGTTTAGATCAACAAGTCGCTTGGATATTTGATTTAGTGCGTATATTGTTACCACTTATTGTTATTATTATTTTATTCTTAACATTATATTCAGTAGCACCTAACGTTAAAACTAAGTTTAAATCTGTATATCCTGGTGCAATCTTTACTTCTATTGTATGGTTATTAGGATCATTTGCATTTGGTTGGTATTTATCTAACTTTGGCAACTATTCTAAAACATATGGTAGTCTTGCTGGAATCATCATTTTATTACTATGGATTTACATTACATGTTTCATTATCATTATTGGTGCTGAAATTAATGCAATTATTCATCAAAGACATGTCATTAAAGGTTCTACACCTGAAGAAGCTGCCTTAAAACATGATGATAATAATGAAAATCATTACAATGAGAATACAAAATATGAATACGATTCTACAGCATCATCTAAATATGAAAAAAATTATGATGTGGATCCTACACCCAATGATAAACATAGTGAACAAGACTCTTTTGTTGATAAAATTAAAGATAAATTTGATAAAGATAAATAGCTATAGAAAAGAAAACTTTTAACGAAAAACCTCCTTATGAGATAGTCATTTTTTGACTTCTTTATAAGGAGCTTTTTATTATTGAATTAAATTATGTTGGAATGCATAAATAACCGCTTGTGTTCTATCTTGTACCTCTAGTTTACTTAAAATATTACTCACATGTGTTTTTACTGTTTTAATTGTAATATGTGAAGCACTGGCAATTTCTTGATTAGAATAGCCTTTAGCAATTAATAACAATATTTCCATTTCACGTTCAGTGAGCATTTCATATAATTCTGCTTTCTTCTTCATTCTATTTCTCATTTTTACTAAAACTTCTGGCTCGAATACAGATTCTCCACGATATGTTTTTCTAACTGCTTCTGCAATATCACTGGCACTTGTCGTTTTTAATATATAACTATCAACCCCTGCATCAAGTGCTCTATATACTTCTTTATCTTCTATAAAACTTGTTAACATGACTACTTTGATATGAGGCAAATCTTTTTTTATTTGTGTCGTCGCTTCTACACCGTCCATATCATTCATTAACAAATCCATTAAAATTAAATCAGGATTTAACGTATGTGCTTTTTCAATTGCCTCTTTTCCTGATGATCCTTCTCCTACTACTTCAATATCAGATTGAGTAGATAAATAACTTGAAATACCAATTCTAACCATTTCATGATCGTCTACAAATAATACTTTAATCGTCATATTAACCCTCCTCTTTCGTTAAAGGTGCTTTTACCTCTATTCTAGTTCCTGAATCTGGTAGAGATACGATATGAAACGTTGCACCTATTTCTAATGCACGTTCTCTCATATTTTTCAATCCATAACTTTGTTCTACTTTTTCATCTACGTTAAAGCCTTTACCATTATCTTGAATTCTTAATAATAAATAATCTTGATGATTAAATAATTCGACTGTCACTTTAGTTCCATCAGAATGTCTTAATGTATTTGAAATTGCCTCTTGTGTAATTCGAAATAGATGATCTTCAATTCCTTTAGGCACTTTAAAATCTTGTATATCATAAATGACTTTCATAGGTACTTTCTTTTGTAAATCAATGACTAAATCTTTAATACCTTCCCCTAATGATTTATCCTTGAGTCCTAAAGGTCGCAAATGTAGTAACAGCGCTCGCATCTCTAATTGAGATTCTTGTATCATTTTCTCAAGTACTGGAATTTGTTGGTTAAGGGGTGGTTCTAGTTCTGTTTCTTTTATCGCTGATAACATCATACTTGCTGCGAAAAGTTGTTGACTTACTGAATCGTGTAATTCCCTTGCTAAACGCTGACGCTCATCTTCTATAATTTTTTTTACTTTAATGTCATTCATATTGTAGTTTTCATTTGTTAAATTTTGAGTTTTGATTCTTAATCGCTGTAATTCTTGATTTAAAGGCACTAACATTTGATAAATATCAATTGTTTCATTATATAGTTCTATGTTTTTATCATTAATACCTACCGTTTCACCTTCAATGGCGTGTTCAATTTGATTCTTTATCCAATCATTTTGCTGATTTATTTTATAAGCTAATACAGAGCCAACGATAATACAAAGTAAAATAATCACTAAATTAAGAAATAGAAACACAGGTATACCAAATATTTGAGTATAGAACATTCCTTGAAAATATATAATATTTACAAAAACTTTATCTATAAATAAAAACGCAGTTAGCATGCTATACACTAAAATAAGCATGGATCCTATTGCTCTTAAATAGTGATTCATCGATAAATCACCTCAACATCACCAATAAATGTTGATACATATATATTTACACTATAATTTTCTTCTTTCGGTTTTTCTTCTACTTGGACATGATTATTTTCTACTTTATATGCTTCTCCATTTATATAAGCGGTACCATAAAATGATGCCATGTGAAGATTAATATTATAATTAACTGGAACAATCAGTTGTACTTTACCTAAAATATGTCTAACTACAATCGTATTATTTTCTTTGATGTTTGCTGCTTTTGTCATATCAATATGAATATCTCCAACCCCATGTTGAATTTGCACATCTTCCCATTTATATACATATACTGGAGTACGTTGTTCACCTAGCCAACGTTGTTTAATAAATTGAGGAGAGGTCACTTCTTCTTCCGAGGCCACAATCTTCAAAGGTTTAAATTTAAAAACTAAGTATCTAATAATGATTATTACTAAAAATATAAATAAAATAATAATCGTATATTTGTTGGATAACAAGGTAAACGCTATGAGTAGTGCTCCTATCCAAAACGCCAATAACCCTCTTACTTTATGAAAGTAAAGGTACCCTACATAAATTAATATACATCCTAATAATAAAATAAATAAATATCCAATTTTTTCAAAAAAGATGTAATAAAAGTTAGCGATAATCATTAGCGCTGTAAAAATAATTAATAATTCAGTAGATATATATTTACGTGTCAATGTGTCGCCTCCTGATTTTAATTAAGCTACATAACTCATTTGTTCAATTATTGCATATTGTTCTTCTGCAGCAATACGTTCTTTCGTACAACGATGAATACTAGCTTCAATTTTGGCATAATATGCTTCAAATTTATCTAATCGTTGTTTTAATAAATCTATTTCATTATTATGAACTTCCTGAGCATTCTTTATATTGTACATATTTATCATATCAATATACTTATTCTCTAGTGTAGCAGATAAACTGTCAATTAAAGTATTGATTTTTTCTTTTTTATTTTTTAAATATTTTATATATCGTTCCATACTCTGAAGCTTATCATCTAATAATGAACGATAATCATTAATATTATTTTTTATAATTATTTTTAAAAAGTGTTGTAAATATAAATCTAAATAATTCATAGAACCACCTCGTTGTTTACTAAACTTTATTATAAATGAGTGAAATCTTACTTAATATAGTCCTAGGAACCATTTTCTTCTCATACTTAAGTACGATTAATTTTAATTTAAAAATAAGGATATGAGTTGAATACCATTAAGAAGAGTGATTTAAGATGGTGTCCATATATTTTAAACATTATTTTACTTCACATGTTCGAATTTAGTTTTTCATTTATCGCTGATACTAACTATTTATTATTTGGTGTTGTGTTTTTAAAGTCTGTTCTTTTAGGTGTTTCAGTAAAATGAGTATTTTGTAATATTGTTCAGTCGATTCACTTTGACTAATTAAGCTATATTTTGGTAGCTTTATTTTTGATTACATGTTTTATGTCCACTCTTATTTGGAAATTTGGCAAAGTAGAACAACGTTGGTCATAAAAAAGCCTAAGACATCATTGTTGTCTTAGGCATAGAAATTGTCTTTTTTCACTTATCCAGAAACTTTATGTTCCGGACTCTTTTTAATATACTAACAATTCTTGAAAATACATTTTATCACAAGTTTTTTCAACATCATCAGAGACGCTGAATCCCAACATAGAGACGTTCTTTATGGAACATCTCTATGTTGGGGAATCATTATCAGTATGGGACGACGACATCAAAATGACTTCTTTTCAACTTCATTTTTCTTAATCAATTTTTGTTGTTAACATCGGACCATCTTTCGTAACAATGACAGTATGCTCAATTTGGGCCACAAAGCTTTTATCTTTAGTTTCAAATGCCCAGTCATTTTTGCCTTCAGTAACAAATGTTGCTTTAGATGAAATAAAAGGTTCTACTGCAATGACTACGCCTTCTTTTAAAAGCGTCTTATCTTTAGGATCATAATAATTCATAACATGACTTGGCGCTTCATGTAAAGATTGTCCTACACCATGACCTGTTAAATTTTTAATAACAGTTAAATCATTTTTACGTGCTGTAGCATGTACCGCTTTACCAATATTACTTAGTTTTGTACCTGGTTTTACTTTAGCCATTGCTGCATCAAATGCTTCAAGTGCTACATCACATACTTTTTGTTTTAAAGGGTTATCCGCTTCTCCTACTACAAAAGAAATGCCAGTATCTGCATAATATCCATTTTTTAATGCTGAAACATCTATATTAACTAAGTCCCCTTCACGAATAATACGTTTACCAGGTATTCCATGAGCGACTTCTTCATTAACACTAATACAAGTTTGACCTGGGAATTTTTCATCATGAATAGGTGCTGAGATTGCACCATGTTCTTCAAATAATTCTTTAGCGATATTGTCTAATTCTTTTGTAGTAATCCCAGGTTTAGTTGCTTCTTGCATTGTATCTCGCACTTTTGCACATATATATCCTATTTCTTTTAACGCTTGTAATTCTTCATCTGTTTTTACAATCATATTATCCCGTTCCTTTTTAAAAAATATTCCACCTTATTATACCAAAAATTTTTTGATATACTAAATAAGAAATGTAATATCTACTGACTTGATGTCTCACTACATCAAACTTGATATTAAACTTATTCTAACATTATAATCATCACGTTCGTTCTTTGAGAGGATTTAACAATATGAATCAATGGTATAAACATATTATAGGCGCTAGAACAATAAAAACGGGGCTAGCTACTTTTCTAACAACTTTATTTTGTTTACTATTAAACTTAACTCCTATATTTGCAATTTTAACAGCAATTGTTTCGATCGAACCAACTGCTAAAGCTTCTTTACGAAAAGGTTATCGTCGACTTCCTGCTACCGTCATTGGTGCATTGTTTGCAGTTATTTTTACGTATATTTTCGGCGATCAATCTCCATTTACTTACACCTTTAGTGCTATTTTTACTATTTTAGCGTGTACGAAATTAAATCTCCAAGTTGGTACAACTGTTGCAGTATTAACTTCAGTTGCTATGATACCTGGTATTCATGAAGCCTATCTTTTTAATTTTTTCTCAAGACTTTTAACAGCTTTAATTGGTCTAGTAACTGCTGGATTAGTAAATTTTTTCGTATTACCGCCTAAATATTATCATCAAATCGAAGAGAACTTAATTCATTCAGAAAATAATTTGTATGAACTATTCGCTTCTAGATGTCATGAATTATTATTAGGAAAATTTGATTCAGATAATAGTAATACATCATTAGCAACCTTATCTGATATGAATAAAAAAACAGATACTTTAATGAATTATCAACGAGATGAATTACGCTATCATAAAAATAACGAAGATAAATGGAAACAATTAAAAGATATGTCAAATAGAGCATATATTGATAGACTTCTTGCTACACATTTATCAAATATTATTTATTTACCAAAAAACGTAAATATTTGTTTTACTACTGAGGAAAAAATGGCAATTATAAAAATTAGTAATAGTATCAACAATATCCCTTTAGATGGAGTTTTTAAAAGAGAATCTAAATCTATATCTACTTTAAAATCTTCAGTCAAAATACTAGAAGAATTCGATAAGAATCAAATTAAGAGTCACGTTATTTATGAAATTTTACTTATCTACAATTTACTAGATAATCGATTTGTTAAAGCATAAAAAAAACGTTGGATGAATTGAAATAATTCAAGTCATCCAACGTTTTTATTCTTTTTCTGAACGTTCAATAATAACATATTTCGCCGCTTCTTCTTCAGTGTTATCTAATTGTTTTGGTGTAAATGGAATTCCTTTACGTTCACATGCCTTCTCTAATAAATAATCAGTAAGTTCATGATTTTTCGGTAATATAGGCCCATGTAGGTAAGTTCCTAATAAGTTTTTATAATGTATACCTTCTTTTTTATCATCATCATTATTACCATACCCGGTTACTACATGACCTAATGTATCAAAGTTATGATATGTACGACCACCGTGATTTTCAAAACCTACTATTGTTCCAAATGTATCACTTTTAATTACGATATCTCCTGTTAAACGATCTGTTTTTGACTTTGTATAAAAGTCTAAAATTCCAAGTCCTTCTAACTCTGTACCATCAGGAGTAATATATTTAGTACCTAAAAATTGATATCCACCACAAATGGTTAAACCTGGCATTCCATCTTCTATTGCATCTTTTAATATAGTTTTAATTTTACTTAACTCTTTAGTAGCGATACTTTGTTCTCTATCACTACCCCCACCAATAAAGAAAATATCGCAATTTTCTAATGTAACTCCCTCAGTTTCATTAATTTCGATAACTTTTAAATTAATATTGCGTTTTTTTGCTCTCTGTTTTAAAGCAATAATATTTCCTATATCACTATATAAATTTAATTTGTCCGACATAAAATGAAAAACTGTTAATTCGTACATATCTAACGTCCTCCTGCAAATGAGCGATTAAGTTGTTCTAACATAGGTGAAAGTGATGTATAATTTGGAATCGCTACTGTAAAGCCTGCATAATTCATAGTTAAAGCTGTAGCTTTATAAATATCTTTCTCTAAAATAATTGGAACATCTACTTCAGCTAATTTCAGTCTAAGTTGTAATTCTTCTGCTCTTGTACCCGTTACAATAATTTTTTCTATATTTTGATTACGTAACTTTTCAAAATCCGCATCGTAAATCCAAGATGTATCTCTGCCATCAGCAGCATTATCATTCAGACTGATAACATATACTTTTTTTTCTTTAAGTTGATCTCCGACTGATAGACTCACATTCATGCCAGCAGGATTTTTAGCTAAATTAATCATTGCTTCTTTTTGACCACGCTTAAAGTATTGCATTCGACCATTATTTGAAGTGTATGTTTTAAATCCTTTACGAATTGCATCATTATTTAAGCCTAACTCTTTTAATACTGAATATGCAGCAAGTGCATTAAAAGCATTAAAATCACCAGCAATTTTCATTTCAAAGTGCGCATCGTTCACATCCATATCAATAAATGGTTGCACCTCAAATTGTGAAACTTCATATTTAGGTGTTTCACGCTTAAATCCACATTCACAATGATAATGTCCTAATTGATTATAATGGGTATAATCATAAGTTAATAATCTACCACAATTCGGACAATATTTACTTTCATTCATAGTACTTTGTTCAAATTCATGTGCATGGGCTTTCATTCCGTAATATACAATTGTATCACTCGCTATTTTCAAACGACTTACAAATGGATCATCGGCATTTAAAATTAATTTAATTCCTTTATTACTAATTGATTTTGCAATATTATTAACCATAATATCAATTTCACCAAATCGATCCATTTGGTCACGAAAGAAATTAGTAAATACCATCATTGAAGGTGTAACTTCTTTTAATACTTTTGGAATTGAACCCTCATCAATTTCAATGACCGCTACTTTAATATCTTTTACATTTTTCATGATGAATGCCGAAGTAATTCCAGCAGCCATGTTAGCACCTTCATTATTATGTATAATTTCAATATTATTTGCTTTTAAAGTGTGCCCAATCAAATTGGAAGTTGTTGTTTTACCATTTGTTCCACTGATAAAAACAATATCATCAACTTGTGAAGCTAACTTTCGTAAAATATTTTGATCTACTTTGCGAGCAATTTGACCTGGTAAATCAGTTCCTTTTTTTCCTGCTGCGATACTTATCTTGCGTGCTAGTTTAGCCAAGTGTGTTGCTGTCCATTGTCTCATGTCTTTCCTCCTCGCATAATTCACTCGAGTAATTATATCATGTATCTAAAGTAACAAAAAATATTCTCAATTAAAAGTAACAAAATACACTTCTAATTATAACTTTTTCCCTTTAAATTCCGTATCTATTTTTTACTCTGTTATCTATAGATTATGAAAAAAGCAATTATTTATATTTAAATCGTACTTTCTGTTAAACTGTGAATAATTCATTTTAAATATTTAGAAAGGAATATAGAATGCTTAAAAATTCATTTATAGCTTTGGATTTTGAAACTGCAAATAAAAAAAGAACAAGTATTTGTTCTGTTGGCATGGTAAAAGTAGTAGATAACGAAATAGTCGAAACGTTTTACACGCTTGTTAATCCTCATGACTATTTTTCGGAAACAAATATTCATGTTCATGGTATTCATCCTGAGGATGTTAAAGGTGCGCCAGATTTTAAAGAAGTCTTTCCATATATGTTGCAATTTATAAATCAATTACCCGTAGTGGCACATAATGCTGCTTTTGATATGGGTGTATTACATCAAAGCTTAAAACATTTAAACATAGCTGTTCCCTCACTTACCTATTTCTGCTCATATCAACTTGCTAGACGTACGATCAAAGCTTATCGATATGGATTAAAACATCTAATGAACCATTACAACTTAAATTTTCATGGCCATCATGATGCCCTGAATGACGCAAAAGCTTGCGCAATGATTACTTATAGATTATTAAAACACTATGATAGCTTACAAAGTGTGCTTCAATTTCATGGTAAAAATTTAAAAGATAGAAATAGATAATTTAAAACATCTTATCTATTTCTATCTTTAAATGAAATCATAAATGGTCATATTTTGATATGTTGATTGCTCTAGATGACCTACTGTAACACCAATTAATCTGATAGGTACATCAGGGTCTTTTAATTCATGATATAAATCATAAGCTATATTATAAATATCAATGTCTTTACTTACCGCTTCTCTCAAACTTCTTTGTTTAGAATAAGTTTCAAAGCGATGCGTTTTAATTTTGACAGTAACTGTTGTGCCAGACTTTTGCAATTGAGTTAATCGTTCAGTTGTTTTACGAGAAAGTTCCCATATTTTTTGTAGAATCTCTTTATCATCATTAATATCTGTTGAAAAAGTACGTTCGGTTCCTACTGACTTACGAATCCTACTTACTTTTACTTCACTATCATCAATGCCTCTTGCTTTTTGATAAAGTCCTCGTCCTTTTTTTCCAAACCAGCGAATCAATTCAAATTCCGATTTGCTATATAAATCTTTACCAGTATAAATATCATGTTCATGCATGATTTTTTTAGAAGCTTTTCCAACGCCTGGAAAATCACCTATATCTAAGTTCATTAGTATGTCATGCACATTCTGATAATGAATAACCATCATTCCATTAGGCTTATTCATTCCACTAGCTAATTTAGCTAAATATTTATTATAAGAAACACCAGCAGAAGACGTTAAACCTGTTTTATTGAAGATATCTTTACGTATGTTTGAAGCAATTTTTGATGCTGATCGATGAGGTTTAACTAAATGAGTAATATCTAAATACGCTTCATCTAGTGCTAAAGGTTCTACAATTTCAGTATACTGTTTAAAAATTTCCATTATCTTACTTGAAACTTCACGATATACATCAAATCTTGCTCTAACATAGTACCCATTTGGACATAGTTTATGTGCTTGCGACATAGGCATTGCTGAATGAACACCATATTTACGTGCTTCATATGAAGC
The DNA here is from genome assembly GCF_001809205.1 of Staphylococcus sp. HMSC069E10. NCBI lineage: Bacteria > Bacillati > Bacillota > Bacilli > Caryophanales > Staphylococcaceae > Staphylococcus > Staphylococcus sp. HMSC069E10. The sequence continues at coordinate 30,638 of NZ_KV796474.1, forward strand.
GGTTGAAACGACTCCTCGATGACTTGCTTTTCCACCTACAATGACAGGTTTTCCTTGTAATTTAGGATTATCTCTCATTTCTACCTGAGCGTAGAAACAATCCATATCAATATGAACGATTCTCCTTTCTGTCATTGTCTCACTCCTTTTTAAATAAAATAAGCCTCAATACTATTATACTGCACCCTAAAAGAAAACACTTTATAAATGCATTTATAATAATATTAAGACTTATGCAGATGTTTATTCATAGTCATTATTTATAGATATAGGCAAATGATGATACATAAAGATACCTTCATCAGTAGAACGAATATATTTAAATTTGTTAATAATTGTTATACCTGCTAGATATATATCAATCAAACAATATCCGATGTGTATGCTTGATATAAATATAATAGAAGAGTAAGCAAAGTGGTAAAATGAAATCATTAACCCTATTGTAATGATTACTAATGGTGCAAGCATGACTGCACAAAATTGCCATTTATTAAAGTATTTAGATGACAAATAAATGAGCAAAATTCCATTTTTATATTTAAATTGTGGTTTCTGTCCTTTAGAAAAGATAAAAAATAAACATTTATGTATTAATTCGTGAATAATTAATACTCCAATAAAACCAAGTATTCCATAAATGACATTTGTCAAAAAACGTTGTTCAATAATATCAACATAATTAACTGCCCACTTATATGTAAATAAAATTGCAAATAACATCATAACAACTTGAATGGTAAGTAATTTTGATATTTTGATTCGATTGTGTGATAAATCAATTTTGTGCATCTGTCAACCTCCACTCATTTCACTAAAACTCTTTCATAGTATACATGTAGAAGTGTTAGAATGAAAGCGATTATAAATAACTTAAACCCTTTGTAATCTTATTTTAATAAACTTCTCCTCATTTACTTTAATTTAATTACACTGTTTTTCTTTCGAATAAGGCCACAGTTTCAATATGTGTTGTATGTGGAAACATATCGACTGGTGTTATTTCTTTTAAATGATATAGATTAGCTAAAAGTTGAGCATCTCTTTGTTGTGTTGAAGGATTACATGAAATATAGATAATGCGCTTAGGGGCTAACTCTAATAATGTTTCTATAAAGACTTGATCGCATCCTTTTCGTGGAGGATCGACCATGATAACATCAGGTTCTATTCCTTTTTGTTTCCATTCAATTATCACTTCTTCTGCTTTACCACATTCGAACGTTGTATTATCAAAATGATTAATTAAAGCATTTTGCTTGGCATCTTCAATAGCTGATGGCACAATTTCGACACCATATACATGTTTAGTCACTGGTGCCATGTAAAGCCCAATCGTTCCTATACCACAATATGTATCTAAAACAATTTCATTTCCACTTAATTGAGCATAGTCAATAGCTTTCTGATATAATTTTTCTGTTTGAACAGAATTAATTTGATAAAACGATTGATCACTAATTTCAAAAATAGTTTCACTTAACTTATCTGTAATTTTATCTTTTCCATATAAAGTCATCGATTGCTTACCCATTATGACATTTGAATGTGAATTATTAATATTTTGTTTAATACTTGTTATGTCAGGATATACCTCTGTTAGTCTATGTACTAGCGTTTCAGCTTCTTTAAATTTAGAACCATTTGTTACAAATATAATCATAACTTCATTTGTATAATGACTTGTTCGAATGACTACATGACGTAATAACCCTTTTTTATTTTTTTCATTATAAATGCTTACATTCAATTCATTTAACCACTGTTTTATATCATTCATTAGTTCTTGTTGTTTTTCATCTTGAATTAAGCAACTATCCATATCAATGATGTCATGACTTCTTTGACGATAATATCCCATTATCGTTTTATTATTTTTATCTTTACCTACAGGAAGCTGGGATTTATTTCTATACCGCCATGGATGATTCATACCAATAGTATCGTGAATCACTGTTTCCTCTAATTTCGCCTTTTTATGAAATAAATTAACAACTTGTTGTTTTTTCATTTTTAGCTGAGATTCATAAGACATATGTTGTAACTGGCATCCTCCACATTTCTCATAATATATACAAGGAGGTGTTACTCTTTGCTCACTTTGTTTTAGTACTTTTAATAGTTTACCAATAGCAAAGTTTTTCTTTACTTTAATTACCTTAAACTCTACTTCTTCATCAATTAACACATTAGGAACAAAAATAGGATAACGATCTAATTTAATCACACCATGTCCTTCATGCGTTAAATCTATCACTTTTCCTTTTATTACATCATTTTTATTAATCATCACTATTATTTTTTCACTCCATATGAAAAAGAGGTACGTATAACTTCTTACCTTTTCAAACCAGAAATTATAGATAACCTCTTTTTAACTTCTTATTTCATTTTCCCTAATTCGTTTAATTCTTAAATACTTTAATGATTTTCAGATAGCTCATCATTATAAATATCTTTAGGCGTACAAACTTCAATATGCTGTTTTAAATTTAAAAAGTTTGCAGGTAATTTACCACCATATTCTCCATCTACATTTAATTGCATATCTGTAAATGATGAAATATTAATTGATTTTGCTTTTTTATATATTACTTTAGGATGTTTGGTATGTTCACCTCTAGAAGCTAATGTCATGATATGGCCTAATTCAGCTAAGTTTGCTTTCTCAACGATAATTAAAGTATAATACCCATCATCTAACTTAGCATCAGGTACAAGTTTTTCAAAGCCTGCCATTGAATTGGTAAGCCCTAGTAAGAATAATAGTGCTTCTCCTTGGAATACCTCATTATCATATTCAATTCTCAAATCGACTGCCTTCATTTGCGGCAACATTTCGAAACCTTTTATATAATATGCAAAAGGTCCAACAATAGATTTTAAGCGACTAGGTGTTTCATAGGATACTTGCGTGAGCTTACCTCCAGCAGCTAAATTTATAAAATATCGGTTATTCATTTTTCCAATATCTACTTTTGTCGTATGACCTTTAATAATAACATCTACTGCACCCATAATATCATTTGGTAAATGTAAAGCTCGTCCAAAATCATTCACTGTACCCATAGGTATAATACCTAATTTAGGTCTATTGGGTTGTTCAGCAATTCCATTTACAACTTCATTTAAAGTGCCATCACCGCCAGCGGCTATAATAATATCATAGTTTTGTTCAAGTGCACGTTCCGCTTCAAGTGTAGCATCTCCTTCTCGTTCAGTTGCATAAGCACTTGTTTCATAACCTGCACGTTCTAATTTTATTAAAACATCTGGTAAAGTGCGTTTAAATAGCTCCTTTCCAGAAGTTGGATTATAAATGATTCTTGCTCGTTTTCTCATAAGTTATCCCTCTACTTTTTATTACATAACACTATATTAAATGATTTATGAATGAGTTAAAAGTATTTATACCCATTCTTTTAAATTTTTGTAGGTATCATTTTGTTGTACAATTGTTGTAATAAACTAACCGAAGTAAAGAATATCTCATTCTTTTGACACTAGGAACAAACTAAATACTTTGCTTATCTATCCTATTGAAATCCAATATCCTTTTCTTTAGAAATATGAATAAAAAACTGTTCACAATCTCAAACACTTTGTGAACAGTTTATCTTAAACTTATATTTAATACCTCATATGAGATGAGCTATTATCTTTTATCCAATTCTTGTTTTAATAATTGATTGACTTTTTGAGGATTAGCTTGACCTTTTGAAGCTTTCATAATTTGACCCACTAAGAAGCCCATAGCTTTGCCTTTACCATTTTTATAATCTTCAACAGATTGTGGATTATTATCTAAAGCTTCATTAACAAATTTTAATAGTGTAGCTTCATCTGAGATTTGAACTAAACCTTTATCTTCCATAATTTGTTTAGCATCTCCACCATTTTCAGCTAATTCTGGGAATACTTTTTTGGCAATTTTACTACTCATTGTTCCATCTTCAATAAGCTTAATCATTCCAGCAAGATTTTCAGGAGTTAATTTTGTATCTTCTAAATCTACTTGATTTTTATTAAGATATTCATTAACGCCACCCATCAACCAGTTAGATGTTAGTTTAACATCTGCGCCATGTTCAATCGCACCTTCAAAGAAATCAGACATTTCTTTAGTAAGGGTTAATACATGTGCATCATATTCAGGTAAGCCTAGTTCATTAACATATTTAGCTTTACGTTCGTCAGGCAATTCTGGAATGGTTTGTCGCACACGTTCTTTCCACTCATCATCGACATATAAAGGTACAATATCTGGTTCTGGGAAGTAACGATAATCATCAGAACCTTCTTTAACTCGCATTAAAATAGTTTTACCAGTAGATTCATCAAAACGACGTGTTTCTTGACCAATCGTACCACCGTTTAATAATTCTTCTTCTTGACGTTTTTCTTCGTATTCTAAACCTTTTCTAACATAGTTAAATGAGTTTAGATTTTTCAATTCAGTTTTAGTACCGAATTCTTTTTGACCGTAAGGACGTAATGAGATATTAGCGTCACAACGTAGTGAACCTTCTTCCATTTTACAATCAGATACACCAGTATATTGGATAATTGAACGTAATTTTTCTAAATAAGCATATGCTTCTTTAGGAGAACGAATATCTGGTTCAGATACAATCTCTATTAATGGTGTACCTTGACGGTTTAAGTCTACTAAAGAGTAACCATCTTTATGAGTTGATTTACCAGCATCTTCTTCCATATGAAGACGAGTAATACCAATACGTTTCGTTTCACCATCAACTTCAATATCAATATATCCATTTTCACCAATTGGTTGATCAAATTGAGAAATTTGATATGCTTTCGGATTATCTGGATAAAAATAGTTTTTGCGATCAAATTTAGAATTTGTAGCAATGTCCATGTTTAGAGCCATTGACGCACGCATCGCCCAATCTACTGCTCTTCTATTTACAACAGGTAAGACACCCGGATAAGCTAAATCAATAACATTAGTGTTTGAGTTAGGTTCAGCCCCAAAATGCGCTGGTGATGGAGAGAACATTTTTGAGTCTGTTTTTAATTCAACGTGAACTTCAAGTCCGATAACTGTTTCAAAATGCATTATTTCCACTCCTTATAATTTTTCGTATGCGTCGTGTAAGTTAAATTGTGTTTCATATTGATATGCCACACGATATAATGTTTTCTCATCAAATGGTTTACCAATAAATTGTAAACCTATTGGACGTCCGTTTGATTGGCCACATGGCACAGAAATGCCAGGTAAACCAGCTAAGTTAACAGGCGTAGTTAATAAGTCATTTGCATACATTGTTAAAGGATCATCAATTTCTTCGCCTAAATTAAACGCTGTTGTTGGAGCTGTAGGTCCTACAACAACATCATAATTTTCGAATACTTTATCGAAGTCATTTTTAATTAATGTTCTAACTTTTTGAGATTTATTATAAAATGCATCATAATAACCAGAACTTAATGCGAATGTACCTAAGAAGATACGACGTTTAACTTCGTCTCCAAAGCCTTCAGAACGAGACATTTTGTATAATTCTTCTAATGTTTGCGCTTCTTTTGAATGATAGCCATAACGAATACCATCGAAACGTGCTAAGTTTGCAGATGCTTCAGATGATGCAATTACATAATAAGAAGGAATACCATATTTAGTGTTTGGTAATGATACTTCATCAACTTCTGCACCAAGTGACTTTAATGTTTCTACTGCTTGTTTTACAGAGGTTTTTACTTCCTCACTAACACCTTCTCCTAAGTATTCTTTAGGAAGTGCAATTTTAAGACCTTTGATATCTTTACCAATTTCAGAAGTAAAATCAACGTCTTCAACCGGTGCACTTGTAGAGTCATTTTTGTCTGCACCTGCAATTGCTTCTAATACCATCGCATTATCTTTAACATTACGAGTGATTGGCCCAATTTGATCTAATGAAGATGCAAAAGCAACTAAACCAAAACGTGATACACGGCCATATGTAGGTTTCATACCTACTACACCACAATATGCAGCTGGTTGTCTGATTGATCCACCAGTATCAGACCCTAAACTAAATGGTACTAGTCCTGCTGCTACTGCTGCAGCTGAACCTCCAGAAGATCCTCCTGGAACTGCTTGATGATCGAATGGATTGACAGTTTTTTTGAAATAAGATGTTTCTGTAGAACCACCCATTGCAAATTCATCCATATTTAATTTGCCGATTAACACTGCATTTTCTTGATGTAATTTATTCATCACTGTTGATTCATAAATCGGTACAAAACCTTCTAACATTTTACTTGCACAAGTTGTTTCGACATCTTTAGTGATAATATTATCTTTAATTCCCATTGGGATTCCAAATAATTTACCTTCAAATTGATCTTTAGCTTGTAACTCATCTAATTCTTTAGCTTTTTTAATTGCATTTTCTTTATCCAAAGCTAAAAATGATTTAATTGTTGGATCTGTTTCTTCAATAGCATCATAAATATCTTTAACTACTTCAGAAGGTTTAATTTTTTTACTCTTAATCATTTCTGAAAGTGTTTCAACAGATTCATAACGAATACTCATCTTAAGCGTCCTCCTCATTCATGATAGCTGGTACTTTAAATTGACCGTCTTCTGTTTCTTTCGCATTTTTTAATGCAAGTTCTTGAGGAATACCCTCGATTGCTTTATCATCACGTAACACATTTTGTAAATCTAAGACATGATATGTTGGTTCCACACCTTCAGTATCTGCTGAATCATTTTGCTTTGCAAAATCTAAGATACTTTCAAGTGTATTAGCCATTTCTTCAGTTTCTTCAGGAGAAATTTGAAGTCTTGCTAAATGTGCTATATGTTCAACTTCTTCGCGTGTAACTTTAGTCATTATTAAAAAAGCCTCCTTATTACTCATTCATCATAAAATTGTATCAAATTTTCAGTTAAAAATCTAAATATTTATTATACTCAGTGTATTAACTATTCTTAGCAAAGTTAAGTATTAAAATAACTTTCTTATGTAACTCATTTATATAGTTATCTATAAATATACATTAATTTCTATTAATAATTTATTTATATTAACGTTATATAATAAAATGAATTATTTTTTATCTATACTATAATTCTTGTTAACGCTTATCATTATATTGAAATAAACTGTTATTTATAGATAAAATTTTACTTCTCTAATCTATAAATATCATTGTATAATATTACATGTAACTAATTTAAAAATCGTCATTTCTTTTTTCAGTACAATGTTGTTGAAAAATATAAATTTAAAAGTTTTAAAGGGGGTAATTACAATGTTTGTATTAGGTGCAAATTTAGGTACTCATGCTAACACAAGCTGGCAGACTTATATTATGATTGCAATCTATTTTATTATTCTGCTAGTGATTGGTTACTATGGTTATAAACAGGCAACCGGCAATTTAAGTGAGTATATGTTAGGTGGGAGAAATATAGGCCCATATATTACTGCTTTATCAGCCGGTGCTTCAGATATGAGTGGTTGGATGATTATGGGACTTCCAGGGTCAGTTTATAGCACAGGTTTATCGGCAATATGGATTACGATTGGTTTAACTATTGGTGCCTATGTTAACTATCTAGTTGTTGCACCAAGGCTTAGAGTATATACAGAAGTTGCTGGAGATGCAATTACGCTCCCTGATTTTTTCAAAAATCGTCTTAATGATAAACATAATATCATTAAAATTATTTCTGGTCTTATTATTGTTATTTTTTTCACTTTATATACGCACTCTGGCTTCGTTTCTGGAGGTAAATTATTCGAAAGCGCATTTGGATTAAATTATCATTGGGGACTTATTTCAGTCGCAATTATTGTCATTTTATATACCTTTTTCGGAGGATATTTAGCTGTTTCTATTACTGACTTTTTCCAAGGGGTTATCATGCTTATCGCAATGGTAATGGTACCAATAGTTGCTTTGATACAACTTAGTGGATGGGATACATTCCATCAAGTAGCTGAAATGAAACCAACTAATATGGATTTATTTAGAGGCACTACTTTTTTAGGTATGATTTCATTATTTGCATGGGGATTAGGTTATTTTGGTCAGCCTCATATTATTGTACGATTTATGTCTATTAAATCTCACAAACTTTTACCTAAAGCACGACGCTTAGGAATAAGTTGGATGATTGTAGGTTTACTTGGAGCTGTGGGTGTAGGGTTAACTGGAATTGCTTTTATTTCGAAAAATCATATTAAAATGGACGATCCAGAAACATTATTTATTATAATGAGCCAAGTTCTTTTCCATCCTTTAGTAGGTGGATTCTTACTTGCTGCCATTCTAGCTGCTATTATGAGTACAATTTCTTCACAATTATTAGTGACTTCAAGCTCACTTACAGAAGATTTCTATAAGCTCATTCGCGGTGAAGAACATGCTCAGTCACATCAAAAAGAATTTGTACTTGTAGGCAGATTATCTGTGTTAGCTGTGGCCATTGTAGCTCTTGCTATTGCTTGGTCTCCTAATGACACTATATTAAACCTAGTCGGAAATGCTTGGGCTGGTTTTGGTGCAGCGTTTAGTCCACTTGTTCTTTTTTCTTTATATTGGAAAAAACTAACACGTGCGGGTGCGATAAGTGGTATGATTGCTGGAGCTCTCGTAGTCATTATTTGGATTGTCTGGGTTAAACCACTTGCTAATATTAATGAACTATTTGGTATGTATGAAATTATACCTGGTTTTATTAGTAGTGTAATCGTTACATACCTTGTTAGCATCTTCACCTATAAATCAAACTATTCTATTGAACAACAGTTAAATCAAGTTAAAACCATTGTTCGCGAAAAATAAATTAATTTATTGAATATCAAAAAGAGGCTGTGACACGACGTGTCACAACCTCTTTTTGATTAATTACTATAAATATGGACTTGTGGGTCTTTGTCATCTTTTGTTTTACTAATAAGTGCTCTTGAATTGTTACCATCTTTTATACGAATTTCGTAACTATCTATATTATCAAAATATTTCTTAGCTTGTTCTGTTACATATTGTGTAATTCCTATTGTTTCAGCTTGACCATAGTAATCGATTGGCAAATCAATCACTAGTTTATTAGGTTTCTTATCTACAAATTTCACTTTTCCAATTGCTTGAGTAAAATTAGAGAAATAAGATTGAAGATCATCATTAAATTGCTTAAAATTATTATTTAGATTTTTGTCATATTTTTCTGCTTCTGTTGAAGGTAAAAGTGCTGAAATCTCATCAATTTTATTCCATTTATTAATTTTAGTTTGTTTGTCATCAACAGTAGTATTAGCAATAAAGTGTCCTGGCGTAATTGCATCTTGACTCGATTGAACATATATTGCAAAGTGAATTGGAATATTTTTCAAATCTTTATTTGCTCTAAGGCGTGTAAGTAACTCTTGAGCCATTGCTTTACCTTGTTTTTCAATTTCTTTATTATCTAGCGATTTGCTATATGTTTCTCCATCTTTTTCTTTTTGATAATAATAGACACTATTCATAGCAAGACCAATTGTTATGCCTTTAATTGTTTTTCCTTTTGTATCATTTGTATCATAAAAATCTTGTTCTAAGATATTAGATAAATAAGCAGGAGAACTTTCTGCTATTTTTTCTGGTTTAGTTTCTCCATCATGTGATGGATTAAGACCTAAATTTTCAGTAGCTTTTTTTGATTCCTTTTCACTTTCACTCATATTATCAATTTCGTCTTTAGAATACTTGGGATTTAAATATGCGTTAACTGTATTTTTGTCTAAATACTGCCCATCTTGATATAAAAAATTATCAGTTGGAAATACAGACTTACTTAGATGTAATAAACCATTTTCGAAATCTTCACCGTTATAGCTATTAGCCATATTATCTTGTAATACTCCACGAGCTTGGCTTTCTTTAAATGGTAAGATTGTACGATAATTATCTCCTTGAACTTCTTGATCAGTGGCAACTGTTTTTACATTATTTGAATTTTGTTCTTGTTGCTTATTATTTGACTGACTATTTTTATCATTCCCATTGCCACACGCTGTCAATATCATAAGCGACGTTATAACTAATAATAATAACCGCTTCATTACGTTCTCCTCTATTCTGATATTTCATTTTGTTTTTCAATAAATTGTGATTCGGACCATATTTCTGTACCAAATTGTTCAGCTTTAGACAATTTTGAGCCAGCATCTTCACCAGCTATTACTAAATCTGTACTTTTAGTTACACTACTTGTTACTTTAGCACCTTGCATTTCTAACCATGTTGTTGCTTCTTTACGTGTCATTTGTTGTAATTTTCCAGTAAGAACAATAGTCTTATTTTGAAATTCTGGATGTCCTTCAATTTCAGAGGATTTAACACCTTTATATGTCATGTTGACATTTTTATCTTTTAATTTTTCAATAAGTGCTTTAATATCCTCATTATCTAGATACGTTACTACAGATTGTGCTAATTTATCTCCAATATCATGAATCGCTATCAGTTCTTCTTCTGTTACTTTAAGTAAACGATCCATGGTTTCAAATTTCTCTGCTAAAATTTGACTTGCTTTGGCGCCAAGATGTCGTATACCTAAACCAAATAATAAATGTTCTAAAGAATTTTGTTTTGCATGTTCAATAGCGCTTAATAAGTTTTCTACTTTTTTTGTACCCATTCGTTCTAAAGGCAATAAATCTTCTTTAGTTAAATAGAAAATATCACCTACATCTTTAATAAGTTGATGATGATACAGTTGCTGAATAATTTTATTTCCTAGTCCGTCTATATTCATCGCTTGTCGAGAAACAAAATGAATCAATCCTTCCACAAGTTGAGCTTGGCATTTTGGATTGATACATCTAAGCGCAACCTCTCCTTCAATACGCACTAATTCATGACCACAACTTGGACAATGCGTTGGCATACGGTATGGTTTTGCATCATTTGGACGACGGTCAATAATACTTCTTACGACTTCAGGAATAATATCTCCAGCTTTTTTCACTATAACGCTATCACCGATTCTAATATCACGTTCTTTAATTAAATCTTCATTATGAAGCGATGCTCTTGAAACTGTAGTACCCGCAACACGAATAGGTTCTAAAATGGCTGTCGGTGTAACGACGCCAGTACGTCCTATACTTAATTCAATATCTTTAAGTTCTGTGACAACTTCTTCGGCTGGAAACTTATAAGCTATTGCCCAACGTGGAGATTTTTGAGTAAATCCCATTTCGTCTTGTTGATCAAGATCATTCACTTTAATAACAATTCCATCAATATCATAAGATAACTGTTCACGTTGTTTAGTCCACTTTTTAATATATTCTAGTACACCCTCTATATCTTCTACGCGTGCACGTTCATGATTAGTTTTAAAACCTAAACGATCTAATTCATCTAATGCATCACTTTGAGTAGTAGCGTTAAAATCTGTAAAATCATTTACACTATATAAAAAGACACTTAGTTTACGTTTAGCAGCTAATTTAGGATCTAATTGTCTTAAAGAACCTGCTGCTGCATTACGTGGATTAGCAAATGGTTGTTCTTCATTTTTTTCTCTCTCATCATTCAATCTCATAAAGGAACGACGTGGCATATATGCTTCTCCACGAACTTCGACATTTAAAGGTTCTTTAATTTTAAGAGGAATCGCATGAATAGTACGTAGATTTTCTGTAATATCTTCTCCTGTGGTACCATCTCCTCGCGTTAATCCCTGCACAAATCGTCCATCTTCATACTTTAAAGAAACTGCTAAACCATCAATTTTTAGCTCACACATATATTCCACTTTACCAATATGTTCTCGAATACGTTCATCAAAACGTCTTAGTTCTTCTTCATTAAAAGCATTACCTAAACTAAGCATAGGTGTTTCGTGATTTACTTTTTCAAATGATGATTGAGCTTCTCCACCAACCCTAACTGTTGGAGAATCGTCAGTTTTTAGTTCAGGATGTGCATTTTCAATGTCAATTAATTCACGTAATAATTTGTCATATTCACTATCAGGTACAGAAGGATTATCTTTTATATAATATTCGTAACTATATTGATTTAATAAATCATGCAGTTCATTGACACGATTTTGAATGTTATCCATTTACTAATCCTCCTTTTTTTCGATAGGCGCAAATTGAGCTAATAAACGCTTAGGACCTTCAGATTTAAATATAATATCTAATTCAACAGAGCCATTTTTTTCACTTACATTACTCACCATACCTTCGCCCCATGATTTATGTGTCACTTTATCTCCTACCTTCCAATCTGAAGCAGATACTTGTTTTTTAGTAGAAGTCGTACGTTTACTAAAACCACGTTTTGACGATGTAGTTGACTTAGAAGTGATTGTTTGTCGTTTTGATTTTGCTGGTGTTTCTAATAATTCTTCAGGAATTTCTTTTAAGAAGCGTGATGGTAGATTTGCTTGTGAACGTCCAAATAACATACGAGAAGTTGCATGTGTAATATATAACACTTCTTCTGCACGTGTGATGGCTACATAACAAATTCGTCTTTCTTCTTCCATCTCATGTTCGTCATCACTTTTAATTGCTCTAATATGAGGGAAAAGTGATTCTTCCATACCCATTAAGAATACAATTGGGAACTCTAATCCCTTTGCAGAATGCATGGTCATTAACGTTACACCACTATCAATTTGTGCTTCATCAATATCTGCGACAAGTGATAAATCAGTTAAAAAGTTAATCAATGATTGTTCTTCTAAAGGTGTATCTTTTTCATAGTCTTTAGGTACAGACATAAATTCATCAATATTTTCAAGACGACTACGTGATTCAATTGTTTGTTCATGTTCTAACATTTGACGATATCCTGATTTTTCAAGTATTTCCTCAACAATCTCACTAATTTCTAAAAATTCTTGTTCTTTAATTAAGTTTTGAACCATTTCATAAAATTGTATACATTCTTGAGTTACTTTTTTAGAGAGCCCTATAAAATCCACTTCTCCTAATGCATCAAACATACTAATATTGTTATCTAGTGCATATCGTTGAATTTTATCAACTGATGATGGTCCTATCCCTCTTTTAGGAACATTAATAATTCTTTGAAGACTAATATCATCATTACTATTTGCTACTATTCTTAAATAACTTAATAGATCTTTGATTTCTTTACGATCATAGAACTTTTGGCCTCCAACCATCGTATAAGGAATATTTGATTTCATAAATGTTTCTTCTAACACACGTGATTGTGCATTTGTTCGATACAAAATTGCCATATCATTATAGTCTTTTCCAGACTTACGATGTTTAATAATTTCACGAACTACATATTCTGCTTCGTCACGTTCAGTCATCGCTTCATAATATTTAATCTTTTCTCCACCATTATTTGCAGTCCATAACCCTTTAGGCTTCCGTTCAGTATTATGTTTAATCACTTCATTTGCAGCTGTTAAAATGGTTTTTGTTGATCGATAATTTTGTTCTAGGAAAATGGTCTTTGCTTCAGGATAGTCTTCCTCGAAAGATAATATATTTTGAATATCTGCACCACGCCATCCATATATTGATTGATCAGAATCACCTACAACACATAAATTTTTAAATTTACTTGCAAGTAATTTAACAAGTGTATATTGTGCTTTATTTGTATCTTGATACTCATCTACATGGATGTATTGAAATTTATTTTGATAGTATTCTAATGCATCTGGTACACGTTCAAATAAACGAATCGTTTTCATGATTAAATCATCAAAATCCAATGCTTCATTTCTAGACAGTTGACGTTGATATCCACTATATACTGTTGCAACCATTTGTGAATGAAAATCATTTGCTTCTTTCATCGCATCTTCGGGCGTTTTCAATTCATTTTTTAAATTACTGATGGCACCAATAAACATTCTCGGTTCAAAACGTTTACTATCAATATTTTCATTTTTAAGTACATCTTTAATTACAGATTTTTGATCAGTTGGATCAATAATGGTAAAGTTGCGTTCAATTCCAATACGATCTGCATCTCTTCTTAAAATCTTTACACACATTGAATGGAACGTTGACATCCAAATCACTTGAGCTTCTTCACCAACCAAGTGTTCCACACGCTCTTTCATTTCTTTTGCAGCTTTATTAGTAAAGGTAATAGCTAAAATGTTATACGGAGACACATCTTTTTCATCTAATAAGTAGGCTATGCGATGTGTTAACACCCTTGTTTTACCTGAACCTGCGCCAGCCATGATAAGCAGAGGACCTTCTGTCGTTCTAACTGCTTCACTTTGTTCTTTATTCATATTACTTACTAGAGCATTCATTATTTCGACTCCTTCTTTATTTTTACAGTTTTTAAAGCTTTTTTAATATCTGAGTATATAATATTACCTACAATAATTGTATCGGCATAGTTTTTCATTTCTTTAGCTTCAGTTAAAGAACTAATACCGCCACCATAAAATAATTGTGTATGGGTTAACATTTGGGAAGCGGCTTTTACAATATCTTTATCTCCATATGTACCACTATATTCTAAATACAAAATTGGCAACTTATACATTTCTTCAACGAGTTGAGCATAAGCTTCAATATCTTCAACATCTAACTGAGTATTTGATTGTGTCAGTTTGGCTACTTTACTATCTGGATTAAGAACGACATACCCTTCAAGCATCACTTCTTCAAAATTAATCATATGACCATATTGTTTTAATGCTTTATGAAGCAAACCATTATGATACGTCACATCATTACTATTTAATATTGAAGGTATAAAATAAAAGTCAAAGCCAGGCATTACGCTATCTAAATTTGAAACCTCTAGTACTAAAGGTAATGGATATCTTCTAACTCTACTCATAAGATGAATGACATTATCTTCAGTTACATCGTCTGTCCCACCAATCATGATGGCATCAGTATCTGACATACATAAGGCTTCTAAATTTTCGTCGCTAATCTCTTTGGCAGGATCAAGTTTAAATACATGCTGCCACTTTCTAATGTCATACATTATCCATAACTCCTTCTTTTAACATACACTAAATTATAGCATTTTTACCTTTGCAATTCTAAATCAATACACTAAGTTTATACTAGTATAAATTGTAAAAATTATATTCACAAAAAAGAGACAATTGCTATTTTTAGCTAAGCAATTGTCTCTCTTTATTTATTCTTTTGTTTCAACATTTAATCTATCTAAAATCATTGTATACGCATCATTACCCCATTGCAGTGAGCGTTTAACTCTAGATATCGTAGCTGTTGATGCACCAGATTTCTTTTCTATAGTTGCATAAGTAAAACCTTGCTTTATCATTTTAGCAACTTGAAGTCTTTGAGATAAAGATTGAATTTCATTGACTGTACATAAATCATCAAAGAATTGATAACATTCTTCTCTATCTTTAAGTGTTAAGATAGCATCAAATAATTCATCCAATGCTTCTCCTCTTAATTTTTCAATTTGCATCTCAAGCAACCCCTATTTTCAAATTAAATATAACTATATTTTAACGCATTAATTAATTAAAGTGTAGTTATTTCAATTGAAAATACTAAAACTATATTAGTAAACTATTCTAAATTAGCACGTTTAAAAATGGTATCAACTTGGTTCAAATGATGTTTTGGATCAAAACACTCGTCTAATTCTTCTTTAGATAAAACATTTGTAATGGTTGAATCTTGTTCTATAAGTTCACGGAAAGGTGTTTTAGTTTCCCAAGATTTCATTGCTTTAGGTTGTACTTTATCGTATGCTTCTTCACGAACCATACCTTTATTAATCAATGCAAGTAAAACGCGTTGTGAGAAAATAAGACCAAATGTTTTATTGATATTATTTCTCATATTATCTTCAAATACTGTTAAACGGTCGATAATATTAGTAAATCTATTTAAAGCATAATCTAATACAATTGTTACATCTGGTAACATAATTCGCTCTGCAGAAGAATGAGAAATGTCTCGTTCATGCCATAATGGGACATTTTCATAAGCAGTCGTAATATAACCACGAATCACTCTTGAAATACCTGTAATATTTTCTGAACCGATTGGATTACGTTTATGCGGCATTGCTGATGATCCTTTTTGACCTTTTGCAAATGCTTCTTCAACTTCTCTCGTTTCAGTTTTTTGTAAATTACGAACTTCTACAGCAAATTTTTCTAATGATGTCGCAATTAACGCTAAAGTTGCAATGTAATAAGCATGACGATCACGTTGAAGTGTTTGAGTTGATACAGGGGCTGTGTCAATTCCGAGATGTTTACAAACGTAACTTTCAATTTCAGGAGGGATATTGGCAAATGTTCCTACTGCACCACTCATTTTCCCAACTTCAATTTCTTTACGTACCTCTTTAAAACGTTTTAAATTACGTTTCATTTCTGTATACCATAATGCCATTTTTACGCCAAAAGTAGTTGGCTCAGCATGAACACCGTGTGTACGACCCATCATTAATGTATATTTGTATTTTTTAGCTTTTTCTTCAAGTACTTTAATAAAGCGTTCAATATCTTTTTCAATAATTTCATTAGCTTGTTTAATTACATAACTTAATGCAGTATCTACAACATCTGTAGAAGTTAATCCATAATGAACCCATTTACGTTCTTCTCCAAGTGTTTCAGATACTTGTCTTGTAAATGCTACTACATCATGACGTGTTTCTTGTTCAATTTCTTTTGCACGATTGACATCAACTTTAGCATTTTCACGAATTTTTTTTACGTCGTCCTTAGGAATATACCCTAATTCGCTCCAGGCTTCACAAGCAAGAATCTCAACTTCTAACCATGCTTCATATCTATTTTGGTCTGTCCAAATACTAGACATTTCTTCTCTTGAATAACGTTCAATCATTATTAAACTCCTATCTTATGTAATTATTTTTATAAAAAGCTGTACATTAAATCGATTTTAAGTAAAATAGTTCGTATTTAACTCTATATTTATAGTTTAACAGATTCTATACTAAAAGTATAAAGATTTTTTATTCTAATTGAATATAGGTTTACGAACTTTATAAAAATATTAAAAGGTCTCTGACTTCTAAAGTGTCAAAGACCTATATATGAGCAGTTATTAAATGTCGTTTTCGATTTTCTTACCAACAAATTGAATATCTTGTCGTAATATCTTTATATTTCCTTGTTTATCTTCAAAGTACACAGGTTTTTCAATACGTCTGACTGGCATGTATCCTTCTTTTCTCATACGTGCAATACAATCTGAAATAGTTTCATTTTCATTTACCTTGAACTTCACTATGTTCCACAACACTTTCTATTTCTTCTACTTCATATGCTTTTACTTTCTTAGTTCGAACACCTTTAGTCCAGAATCCACCGTGAATGGCTCTAGGTTCATACGCAATGATAAATGCTTTTTCATCTAAACTACGAACAGTTTCCATTAATTTTCGTTCATAACGTCTAGGTGTTAAAATTTGCATTACCATTCGACTTCCATCTCTACCATGTGCTTCATAGTGAGTAACACCATAACCTAAATTTCGTAACTCTTTAGGTAAATCGAGCTCATATTCTGAAGATGTTACGTTTACAACTGTATAGCCTAACGCAAGTTTTTCTTCAATTTTCATTCCAACAATGATACCTATTGAGAATCCAAAGGCATATGCAATAATATTTTGAATTTGATCTAAACTAGACATCACTAGCCCTAATCCAACAACATATATTAAAACTTCAAAAAAACTTACTACTGCTGCCATATAACGATATCCTTTTAACGTTAAAATTGTGCGCATTGTAAGAAATGTAACATAAAAAACGTTAATGATGAATATCGCTAATACCATTATCCATGGATTTGACGTTATTACTGACATATTATTCCTCATTTCATTTAACTAAAATTCGAAATAATTTTATCAGTCACAAATAATTTTGTCACTAAAAACTAATAGTAATTAAATCATTTAATTATTAACGTATTCATTTATTCTTTTGCATGTGAATGTTTAGGCCAAGTATAGCGAGTATATGCCAATTCTCTTTTATGTGCATTTTTAACATAATGATTCTCTATCGTTGTTTTTGCATCACTTGGTACTTCTTTGCCCTCTAAGTAGTCATCAATTTGATTATAAGTTACCCCTAATGCTTCCTCATCAGGTAATTGAGGTTTATCATCTTCTAAATCAGCAGTAGGCACTTTTTCATATAAATGTGATGGCGCTTCTAAATATTCCAAAAGCTGTCTACCTTGGCGTTTATCCAGTCCAAAAATAGGTGCAATATCAGCAGCACCATCACCGTATTTAGTATAAAAACCTGTGATATTTTCAGCTGAATGGTCCGTTCCTATAACAATACCACTACGATTTGAAGCAATAGAAAATTGTACTTTCATGCGCTCTCTTGCTTTTTCATTTCCTCTTTGGAAGTCTGTAAGTTCAATACCCGCTTCTTTCAATGATGCTACACTTTGATCTACTGCCGGTTTAATATTAACTGTAATCACTTCATCAGGTTGAATAAAATGAAGTGCATCTTCTACTTCATCAGCATCCTTTTGTTTACCATAGGGAAGTTTAACTGCTATAAATTGGCATTCTCTTCCTTCTTTACGGAGTTCTTCAACTGCTAATTGCGCTAATTTACCAGTGAGTGTAGAATCTTGACCACCAGATATACCAAGTACTAATGACTTAATAAATGTATGTGATTGAACATAATTTTTAATGAATTGGATAATCTCACGAATTTCTTGTTGACTATCAATATGTTTCTTTACTTTCATTTCTTTTACTACGATATCTTGTAAATTAGTCATTGTCTTCCTCCATTTCCTTAACATGTTCTGTCACTTCAAGAATGCGCTTTTGTTTATTATTCCAACAACTTGTGCTTAAATCTACTGGATATTCTTGTGGATTTAAATAACGTTTATTTTCTTCCCACAATTGTGATAATGATTGTTTTAAATAATCTTGAGTTTCTTTTTCACTTGGTAAGTCATAAACTAACTTACCATTTTCGAAAATTGAATGATGTAAATCAACCGCTTCAAAATGCTTAACATGTTTCATTTTATAAGTATGAACTGGATGGAACATCTTTAATGGTTTTTCTTTATTAGGATTTTCATGTTCAAGCGTGATATAGTCACCTTCAGCCTTGCCAGTTTTAGTATTAATAATACGATATACTTTTTTCTTACCAGGCGTAGTAACTTTTTCCGCATTATTTGATAGCTTGATACGATCTACATATTCACCTTCATTATTTTCAACAGCGACAAGCTTATAAACTGCTCCTAAGGCTGGTTGATCATAACCCGTGATCAATTTAGTCCCTACACCCCAAGAATCTACTTTTGCACCCTGTGCCTTTAAACTGGTAATTGTTTGCTCATCTAAATCATTTGAAGCAATGATTTTTGCGTCTTTAAAGCCTGCATCATCAAGCATACGACGAGCTTTTTTCGATAAATATGCAATGTCACCAGAATCTAATCTTATACCTATAAAATTAATGGAATCTCCTAATTCTTTTGCAACTTTAATTGCAGTTGGTACCCCTGATTTTAAAGTGTGGAACGTGTCTACTAAAAACACACAATTTTTATGTCGTTCTGCATAAATCTTAAATGCTTTATACTCATCACCATATGTTTGAACTAGTGCATGAGCATGAGTTCCAGAAACTGGAATACCAAATAATTTACCTGCTCGGACATTACTTGTTGAATCAAACCCACCAATATATGCCGCACGTGCTCCCCAAACTGCAGCATCTATTTCTTGTGCACGTCGTGTACCAAATTCCATTAACGTATCTTGTGGTGCAACTTGACGAATTCTACTAGCTTTCGTTGTAATAAGCGTATGAAAATTTACAATATTAAGTAAAATTGTTTCAATAAGTTGAGCTTGAATTAGTGGCGCTTCTACTCGTAATAATGGTTCATTCCCAAAACACAATTCCCCTTCTTGCATTGCGCGAATATTCCCTGTAAATTTCAAATTTTTAAGATATTTTAAAAAGTCATTTTTATATCCTATTGATTGTAAATATTCGATATCAGAATCACTAAAATGGAAGTTTTCTATAAATTGAATCATTCTTTTCAACCCATTAAAAACAGCATATCCACTTCCAAATGGCATATTTCTGAAATACAAATCAAACACTGCATTTCTTTCATGAATACCATCATTCCAGTAACTTTCTGCCATATTTATTTGATATAAGTCATTATGTAACATTAAACTATCATCTTCGTAACGATACACCCTCATCTCTCCTAACAACCTTTTTGTATATTTTATCACAATTCAATAATAGTGAGTATTTTCGATAATAGTCTTTAATTTAAAAATTAATTTTTTTAATTCGACAAATTCATGACATAAGTATTTATTGTATGTGTTATATTAGTTACTCGCTTATAATACTATTGAGGTGTTTATATGCTATTAGAAGAAGCTAAAAATTTTATCCAAACTATGTATGGTGAATTAAATTACTCAAATCATATTATTTCTAAACGTATCACTGAGATAGAGAAAGAAATCAATCAAACAGGTACCTATACACATACTTATGAAGAACTAAATTATGGTGCTAAAATGGCATGGCGTAATTCCAATCGATGTATCGGCCGCTTATTTTGGGAATCATTAAACGTTGTAGATGCACGAGATATTTATACAGAACAACATTTCTTAGATGCGCTTCATAATCATTTAAGCAAAGCAACAAATGGCGGTAAAATCAAACCATATATCACTATATTTTCTTCAACTGATGCACCTAAAATATATAACAATCAATTAATACGTTACGCAGGATATGAAGATAAAGGCGATCCATCAGAACGCGAGATAACGCAATTAGCTAATCATTTGGGATGGAAAGGCAAAGGTTCAGACTTTGACGTGCTTCCTCTTATTTATCAATTACCAAATTCACCTATAAAATATCATGAATTTCCAGCCTCATTGATTAAAGAAGTAGATATAGAACATGATCAATTTCCAAAGCTGAAAGATTTACATTTAAAATGGTATGGTGTTCCTATTATTTCTAATATGGATTTGAAAATAGGTGGAATTACATATCCAACTGCTCCTTTTAATGGTTGGTACATGGTCACTGAAATTGCAGTTCGTAATTTTACTGATACTTATCGCTATAATTTGCTTGAAAAAGTTGCAGAAACATTTGAGTTTGGTACACTTAAAAATAATTCATTTAATAAAGATCGTACATTAGTAGAATTAAATTATGCAGTTTATCACTCTTTTAAATCACAGGGTGTTTCTATTGTTGACCACTTAACTGCTGCTAAACAATTTGAATTATTTGAAGAAAAAGAGGAACAGCATCATCGTGATGTTACTGGAAAATGGTCATGGTTAGCCCCACCGTTATCGCCAACGTTAACTGCTAATTACCATCATGGATACAAAAATATTATTAAAGATCCTAATTTCCATTATAAAAAAGCGACACCGATGAAATGTCCATTCCACTAGTGTACAAGATTCATGAGGTGACAATTCATCATGCATTTATATTATTTAGGTCCCGAAGGTACATTTTCATATTTAGCTGCTAAAAAATATTTTTCAAAAGATAACTTTAATTTCATACCAAAGTCTAATTTATACGAAGTCATTAAGGCAGTAAATAGTGACGCTCAATCTGTAGCAATTGTACCAATAGAAAATTCAATTGAAGGAACTATAAACATTGTGGCAGATGCACTGGCTCAACAACATGTTTTTGCACATGGGGAAATACATTTAGATATTAATTTTGGTTTATATGCGACAAGTGATTCAAAGGTAGAAAATATAAAAAAGGTATACTCTATCGCACCAGCCATCAGTCAAACAAGCCAATACATTCAAAAACATCAATTTTCTTACGATTATGTTGACAGTACGATTCAAGGATTAGAAAAAATTTCCTCAGATGTAGCTGCCATTGTTCCTGTGGGTAGTGGTGAAATGTACGGATATACTGCTATAGAGAGTAATATTCAAGATTATCCGCATAATGTTACACGTTTTTTAGTCATAAAAAATGATAATAACTTTGAGTCTAAAACGAATAACACAATGCTATTAATTACCCCTAAGTATGACAAAGCTGGATTACTGGCAAGTATACTGACTACATTTGCATTATTTGATATTAATTTATCATGGATTGAATCAAGACCACTGAAAACTCAACTGGGTATGTATCGTTTCTTTGTACAAGCAGATACCGGTCTATCAGATAATTTGAATAAAGTTATCTCGATATTAGAAACATTAGATTTTTCAGTAAAAATTATTGGTGCTTTTCATCGTCAATAAAATAGAGTGGACAATATTTGTGTTGAAGTTATCCTCTCATTCTGAAAATCTAACCGCATCATATTAAAAATGCCTAGGACCACTCATGAACTCATGATGTCCCAGGCTCTTTTTGTATATTTATTTAAAGTATTAAGATAAAACATACATAATGAATATATGATTTCAAGATATTTAATTTTATTTTAAATTTAATGTGTCAGAAATATCAAATCCTAAAATATGTGGCATTAAGAAATAAACAACTACTATAATAATCACTGCAGAAATTAAATTAACCCAAAATCCTACTTTAGCCATTTCTTTAATACTCAACTTACCTGATCCAAATATAATAGCATTTGGGGGTGTTCCTACTGGTAACATGTAAGCACAGTTTGCTGCCATAGCTGCAGGTACCATTAATAACAATGGATGTACACCTACTGCTACAGATAGCGCAGCAAGAATAGGTAAAATCATTGTAGCAGTTGCTGTATTCGAAGTCACTTCTGTTAAAAATAACACAAATATTGTAATGACAATAACGATTACTAGTGGATGCACCCCATCTAACATTTTCAGTTGCTCACCTAGCCATTTTGCTAAACCACTTTCTGAAATTCCTTTTGCTAAAGCTAAGCCTCCACCAAATAATATAAGTACACCCCATGGTAATTCTTTTGCCACTTCCCAATCAATAATTCGCTTATGCTTTTCTTTACTTTTAGCCGGAAATATAAAAAGTAAAATAGAAATAAATATTGCAATTGTACCGTCTGCAACTTCAGATGTTATTGGAAAATTTTTTAAAATAAACTCTCTTGTTATCCATAGTAAGCTGGCAAGAATAAAAATAGCTTGAACTACTTTTTCTTCATAAGACATTTTACCAAGACGATTGAGTTTATCTTCAATCAATGTTTGACCACCCGGTAAATACTTCAGATCATGTCTAAATGCGATAAATCTTAAATAAGCCCATGCTAGTGCTATTAAAATAATGACTGTAGGAATACCAACAATCATCCATTTAGCAAAGCTAATTTCTTGTCCGAAATGTTGTTCAAATTGTCCTTTTAGTATAATGAGTGGCGGTGTTCCAATAAGTGTACCTAATCCTCCGATGGTTCCAGAATAACCAATTGCTAAAACAAGTGATTTTTCAAATTTCGAAATACTATCTGATTTAACGTCATCATCTTTCAACTCATTCGCTTCTTTAATAATTGCTAAACCAATAGGTATCATTATCATAACAGCCGCTGTATTTGATACAAACATTGATAGGAATCCTGTAGCAATCATGAATCCTAATAATATTTTACTCGTGCTTGCTCCAATATATCTAATAATAGTTAAAGCTACACGTGTATGTAAATTCCACCTTTCCATAGCAATTGCAAGAATAAAACCACCTAAAAATAAAAAGATAATATCATTACCATATTCAGAAGAGACTTGTTCAGGCGAAAGTACATGTCCTAAAGGCAAAAGTATGAGTGGTAAAAAACTCGTTGCAGCAATTGGTATCGCTTCTGTAATCCACCAAATAGCTATCCACACCGTAATTCCTAAAACATATACCCCTTTGAAAGGAAGTTCTACTGGATGAAAGAATGATAAGATAAGAACAAACAATAACGGTCCTAGAATGAGCCCCAATAATTGCCCCATAGAATAAGATTGATTTGTATGATCTTTTTTAGAAAAAAATGTTAAGTATTGTGCATTTTTTCGAAAACCTGATTGCTTAGTCATCTAATTCCCCCTTTAAAATTAGAAACTTAACTCAATATATTCTATTTTTAGAAATATGGCATCATCTCAATATAGTTGATTTGATACCTATTATGTTGCAAACAAACCCCATAGAAAATCTGACTTTTTTGAAAATATATAATGATATTATAACACAAAAGAAAGCGCTTTATTATATATTACAATAAAGCGCACATCATTTAATTTCCATATATAATTATATCTTTTTAAATTAAATACTAATCAATATTAATTTTTTTAACTTTAACTTTATCACTTTGATTAAATGTCAAATTAGAAATATCTTCTAAATGTAATCTTTGTGTCGAATGATTAAATGAATTACCTGCAATAAACACATTAGTATGTTTTACATTATTATAACTTCTCACGTGTATAGCATCTCTTTTCATTTCTCCTTCGAAATGGTTACCGGTTACAGTCAAATTATCTCCAGCTTGAGTCTTTTGAACTTGTCCTGTAGAAACATCAGCCGCATTTTTTCCATCTTTAACTCCAAGAAAACGAATACCACCATTACAATTTATAAAGGTATTATTCGAGATAAACATTGCCTTTGATTTTAACGGAGTTAATGCATATTCGTTCATTCCGTTAAACACATTATTTCTTATATGAATATTTTCATAAAAGCGATTATAACGACTGGCATGAGAACCTATCGCTCTATTCCAAGCTTGCATTTTAGGTTGGTTTGAATTTCCAAAATAGCAATCTTCAATGACAACATTTTTGGTAATCGTGCCATCAGTCGTACCAAATTTAGGAAAAGACCCAGGTACTTGAATGTCTAATTGAATTGCTTCAGAAAATGAGCGATCACCATTTACATCAAAAAAGCCTTTAAACTTACAATTCTTAATATATAAACCATTGATTCCACAAGCATCTAGTGCATGTCCACCTACAACATCAAGTACTGTAATACCTATTAGCTCAATATCTTCAGCATGACCTATAGACATTGCGGTATTATTATAGGGGTACTTTGAACCGTTCATATCAAATATACCACCTTTTATTTTAATATGCCCATTTCCTTGATATCCATGATAGAAACCAAATTTTTTACCATTTTTTAACAATGCATCTCTCGAGTGACGTTGCAAGATGGTATCATCTTCTAATATTAAAGTGGTATGATCATATATCACTAATGCTTTACTAATATAATAAGTCCCAGATGGTATATAAACTGTATGCTCTCCGTATCTTGCGGTATTAAGTGCTTTTTGTATAGCTTTAGTATCTCTTCGTTTATGTTTTCCTTTTAAACCAAAATCCTGTGCATTGATCAATATTTTTTTATCCCCTATCTTATGTTGTTATTAAATATATTTGTAACCATAATGGTGTATAGCTATACTATATTTATAATTTAATATTATACATTTTTTAAGGGATTCAAACATTTATTAAGAAAGGGATGTTTATTATGACTAACAAAGCATTGATTGTTGTAGATTATTCTTATGATTTTATCGCTGATGACGGCCGATTAACTTGTGGTAAACCAGGCCAAGATATTGAACACTTTATTGTAGAAAGACTCAATCAATATCAACATCAACATGATAATATCTTTTTCATGATGGATTTACATTTCGAAGAAGACCCGTATCATCCTGAAACTAAATTATTCCCACCTCATAACATTGAAGGCACTTCAGGTCGTCATTTATATGGTGAGGTAAAATCATTTTTTGATAAATATAAAAATGAAGATACTGTACATTATTTAGATAAGCGCCGTTATGATTCTTTTTATGGTACTGCTTTAGATAGTTTATTAAGAGAAAGACATATTGATACTGTTGAAATTGTAGGTGTATGTACTGATATATGTGTACTCCATACAGCAATTTCTGCTTATAATTTAGGTTATCATATTATTATCCCTGAACAAGGTGTTGCATCATTTAATGAAGAGGGTCATCAGTTCGCTTTAGCTCATTTTAAAAACTCATTAGGTGCAAAGGTAGAAGTTATCAATTAAAACATGCTAAAATAAAGATAAATTTAAAAAATAAGGGTGAATAAATCAATGGCAAAAACTTATATTTTTGGACATCAAAATCCGGATACAGATGCAATATCTTCAGCTATTATCATGGCTGATTTTGAACAACAAACTGGAAATTCTGAAGCAACTCCTTATCGTTTAGGTGAAGTGAGTGCTGAAACAAAATATGCATTAGATTATTTTAAAGTTGATGCACCAACTTTATTAAATGATGATTTAGAAGGTCAAGACGTTATCTTAGTTGACCACAATGAATTCCAACAAAGTGCTGAAACTATTGCTAAAGCGAATATTGTGAATGTCGTAGATCATCACAGAATTGCGAACTTTGAAACAGCAGGTCCTTTATACTATCGCGCAGAACCTGTAGGTTGTACTGCTACAATTCTTTATAAAATGTATAAAGAACGTAACTTTAAGATTAAACCTGAAATTGCTGGATTAATGATTTCAGCTATTATTTCAGATAGTTTATTATTTAAATCTCCAACATGTACTGAAGAAGATGTAAATGCTGCTAAAGCATTAAAAGACATTGCTAATGTCGATTTAGATGAATATGGTTTAGAAATGTTGAAAGCAGGTGCTTCAACAACTGATAAATCTGCTGAAGAGTTATTAAATATGGATGCTAAATCATTTAATATGGGGGATTATGTTACTCGTATTGCTCAAGTCAATACTGTAGATATTGATGAAGTCTTAAATCGTAAAGATAAATTGGAAAAAGCAATGTTAGAAACAAGTGCAAACGAAAAATATGATTTATTTGTATTAGTTGTCACTGATATTATTAATAGTGATTCTAAAATTTTAGCTGTCGGGGCTGAAAAAGATAAAGTTGGTCAAGCTTTCAATGTTCAATTAGATGATGGTATGGCTTTCTTATCGGGTGTAGTTTCTCGTAAAAAACAAGTTGTACCTCAAATCACTGAAGTTTTAACTAAATAATTCATATTTTAATTTCTATATAATAAGGCTGAGATAGTAAGTTACTTAACTCTCAGCCTTTTTTAATTTATTTTAATCATTCATTCAAATGTTTTAACCTTGGATACATTTAACTAAAATCATATAATCAATCACACTATAACGCTATTGGGATTGACTGTACAGGAGGTACTACAATTGAATTTAATAGAAAAACAATTTCAAGAAAGTAAACAGTTTTTTAAAACACATCAAACTAAAGATATCAAATTTCGTAAACAACAATTAAAACAATTAAGTAAAAGTATTAAAAACCATGAAACAGAATTATTAGAATCGTTAAAAATAGACTTAGGGAAAGGTTCAGTAGAAGCGTATGCTACTGAAATTGGTATACTTTTAAAAAGTATAAAAACAGCTCGTAAAGAATTAAAAAGCTGGGCTAAAACTAAGCAAGTAGATACACCCCTATTTATGTTTCCATCAAAGAGTTATATTAAACCTGAGCCCTATGGGACAGTATTAATTATCGGTCCCTTTAATTATCCTGTACAACTTTTATTCGAACCTCTTATTGGTGCTATAGCAGCTGGTAATAATGCAATCATTAAACCTTCTGAACTTACTCCTCATGTTGCACAAGTAGTGCGAAAAGTGATTGAGGATGTATTTGCAAGCGATTTTGTAGCTGTCGTTGAAGGTGGCGTTGAAGAAACTCAAACATTAATCAATCTTCCATTTGATTATATATTCTTTACTGGTAGCGAAAATATAGGTCGAATTGTTTACGAAGCAGCAAGTAAAAATTTAGTTCCTGTCACACTTGAACTTGGTGGTAAATCACCAGTGATTGTAGATGAAACTGCTAATATTAAAGTAGCAAGTGATCGTATTAGCTTTGGTAAATTCACCAATGCTGGTCAAACTTGTGTAGCACCAGATTACATTTTAGTGAATAGAAAAGTTAAAAATGAATTAATTCAAGCATTTAAACAATCTATTGAAGAATTCTATGGCAAAAATATTCAAAATAGTCCTGATTTTGGACGTATTGTTAATAAAAAACATTTCAATCGACTTTCTGAATTATTAGCAATACATCGTAACGAAGTTATTTTTGGGGGACATACTGATGAAAATGAACAATATATTGAACCTACAATTTTAGACGGTATTACCCCACAATCTAAAATTATGGAAGAAGAAATATTTGGTCCATTATTACCCATCATCGTCTACGATGATTTTAATGAAGCGATTGATATTATTCAGAGCAAATCTAAACCTCTAAGCTTATATTTATTTAGTGAAGATGAAAATACAACGAACTGTGTGCTAGAAGAATTGTCATTTGGTGGCGGTGCAATCAATGACACTTTAATGCATTTAGCTAACCCAAATTTACCTTTTGGTGGCGTAGGTGCTTCAGGAATTGGCGCATATCATGGCAAATATTCATTTGATACATTTAGTCATATGAAATCATATATTTTTAAATCTACTCGACTAGATTCGAGTATTATCTATCCACCTTATAAAGGTAAATTCAAATATATTAGAACATTTTTCAAAAACTTATAAAAAACCCCCTATAATGGCTTACTTTACAAGTGTTTACATTATAGGGGTATTTTTTATCTATAACGATGAATTCGAGAAATCAACAAATACACCTTCAGGTGCAGTATACTGATTGTCAGTAGCAATCAACATACCACTATTTGTATCACGTCTAAATACCGTTAACGCGTAATTTCCTTCTTGATGTGCACATACAAGGTATTCATCTGACTCAGTAATATTAAAATCTCTTGGAAATTCTCCCCCACTTTTTACTATTTCAACCGGGTTAATTCCTTTTCCATCATCAACTACTGTAAATATCGCTATACTATCATGTCCACGATTGCTAATATATAGATTTTGTTCATCATGAGATAGTCTCACAGCTGCTAATTTAGTTTCTCCAGTAAAATCTTCAGGAATCGTTAAATGACGTTCAATTTCTTCAAATTTTCCATCATGATATTGTACGACGCTTACTCTATTAGATAATTCATGAACAACATATGCGTATTTCCCATTATTATGGAACTCAATATGACGCGGTCCATCTTCAGTATGGAATTCTGATACCGCATGTTCTTTAAATCCTTCAACTCCGAATGTATATGTTACAATTCTATCTGCACCTAAATCAGTCACAGCTACATATTTATGGTCAGGAGTTTCTCTAATGAAATGAACATGGTTATGATCTTGACGTTCATGTGTTCCAGTTGGATAACTATGTTCTAACTCTTCAATTAAATTTACCACTTCGCCTGTGTCAGGATTAAGTTGATATATACGTGCTATTCCAGCAGTATAAACCGCTTCGAATAAGAAGTTATGATCACTAGAAACGGAAATGTAACACCCTGTTCCATTCTCTGAAGCTAAACATTTGTTAATGAGTGTAAGCTGACCACGCTCATCTTTTTTAAATGCAGCTACACCACATGCCTCATTTTCTTTAGTAATTGCATATAAAAATTGTTCAGTTTGAGCAAGATAAGTTGATGCTTCGATATCATATCCTGTATCTACTGATTGTATTTCTCCATTATCTTCATTAAGTTCGAATATATAAATACCCTTACCTTCTTTTTTTGTATAAGAACCCACATAACCTTTAGTTGTCATTTTAATACCTCCATTATATTCAATATCATTAACATGTATACTAGCCAATTGTATTTATTTAAGAGTAATAAAAAAAACCAGTAACTTCAAATGAAATTACTGGTATATAGTACATCGTTGCATTAAGCATTATTGCTTTCAATATCAGATACGATTTCTTTTGTTTTTCTTTCGATATCTTCAAAGTCTTTTTTGAAAATAAAGCCAAATACTACTACTACTACACCAATAACTAGTGCTGTAATAGCTGTAAAGCTTAATAAGAATTTAAATAAACCTTTAATGAAATCCCACATTTATGTTTCACCCCTGTACTTAAAATAAATACGTTTACATTAAATCATTTTAACATAGTTAACGTTATGATTAAATACATACCTTTTTATATATTATTTCAAACCTAAAATTAAAGATTTTTAAAAAATCAAATATTTTTTCTTTATTTATAATGAATGACATTTGTCTTATTTACACAGTGAATTACTATCATATATAAATAAACATTATAAGGCTTTAAATTTAATATAAATTATTGTTCAATATAAATAATAAAACAAATGATAGGAGGATTTTTCATGCAAGAAGTTAAGTCAGATATTATGACCTTTCGCGGATCACATTTTGATTTAGGTATCAAAACTGCTCAGTGGTTAAAACAGACGCCCTTACTAGAAAATAGAGAACGTGAATGGAAGAAGCGTATACCTCGTTTTGACATTGATGTTAATGAAACATATAGCATTTTCCAAACGTATGCACCAGAAATCTGGGAAGAATTATTAGGAATGCAAGAGATATTAAATTTACCGACTAAACAAATGATTTTAAATTTCGGTCACTATCGTTTTACTGATTTAAATGAAAGTGGATGTACAGTTTTTCAAGGTAAAGATTATATGGTTCGTAATTATGACTATCATCCTGCTACATATGATGGCAGATATCTTCTTTATCAACCAAATGATGGTGGACTCGCGCAAATAGGACCAACCTCTAGAGTAACTGGTCGTATGGATGGTATGAATGAAGCAGGTCTTGTGATGGGATATAATTTTATGCACCGTAAGCATCCTGCAAATGGATTTGTATGTTATATGGTAGGACGACTTGTCTTAGAATATTGTAAAGATGTAAAAGAAGCAATTCAATTTCTAAAAGAGTTACCCCATAGAAGTTCATTTAGTTATATTTTAATGGATAAGCATTTAAATCATGCAATTGTTGAAATTACGCCACGCTCATTTGATGTTAGATATGATAAAGTTTGTACTAATCACTTTGAAATATTAACACATGAAAATCGTAACTATACCAAAGAATCTAAAGAACGTCTTGCTCGCACAATTAGTCAAACGTCAGAAGATATAGATAAATATACTGCGTTTAAACTTTTTAATGATCCTAAATATAATATTTATAGTAAGTTATTTAAAAGTTGGTCAGGAACGATTCATACATCAATGTATGAACCTAAGCATTTAAAAGCTTGGATGACATTAGGTGAGAATAGACCCCCTCTATCTATCGACTTTCAATCATGGTTAGAGGGTCATGAACTTGATTTAATAGAATTTACTGGAAAGCTAGATACTGATTTAACATTTGCTACGTATTAATAAAAAAAGATTAGATAAACGTTTTAAAATTTAATTAATCAACGTTTTGTCTAATCTTTTTCATCCTATTTAATATTTATATCACCTTTAACGTTATAACACTCTATAATATTATAACTATTACCTACTTTGCTATCTTTAAAATAAGGATTCTTAATGTTATTGTCACCCATTCCTGGATGTAGTTTTAACAAGGTGTCTTTAGGCTTGGTTTTATAATCAATGTTTATATCACCTTTTTTACTTGAGCTCTTCATATCAATTTGACTTGGCATGTTTTTAAAGTCAAGCTTTCCTTCATTTGTAATGAACAATCCATTTTTTAAGGTACAATGATTAACCACAATATTAGAATGTATTACTTTAAATTGACTATTTTTTATATCACTATTTTTTATATTAATTGTGCCATGATCACTATAATAATCAATACGATCAAGTTTAGCTTCTTTGATATTTAAATTTTCTCCGTCTTTTCTAATTCTAGCTTTTTTGATATCTATGTTATTAATATTTAATTTTCCTAATTTAGCATCAATATTTAATTGTTTTAATTTATCAGGTGGAATGGTTATATGTATGTTGAACTTGCTTCTTTTAAAAGGGTTTAAATTAAAGCTATATCCTCTTTTAGAAGAACGTGATTCTTTTACATTTAAGCTGTCTTTTTGAGTGTTCACTTTTATACTATTGTCCCCATAATATTTCACTCTAAATGAAGAACCTTGAGTAATAGTGATATCAGAACTATAACTATCTATATTCAATTTAGAGATAGATGATTGATGAAACGTTTCATTATATTTCAGTCGTTTATAGATATCTTTATCATGAACAAACCATACTAACGTGGCTGCTAGAAAAAAAACAACAAATATAACTAATCCACTTATTGTTAATTTTTTCATCACTGGATTCTTCCTTTAATTATTTTTATATACCATGATAAATATTTTAAAACAAGTTTATATAAATTCTGAACAATTTTTATTATTGCAACGAACACTAATATACCTATACCAGCATAAGAAATACTATAAAGAAAATTACTTAAAGAGTCAGGAGTACCTTTAAGAATACTAATAATAATTAATAAGATAGGTAAACAAATAAGCACAATTGAAATGACGAAAACAAAGGCTAGAAATATTAAGAATATTATCATTGGGATAACAATTAAGAAGAAAGAAATAACGCCCAAACTTAATGATGCCATAATAGCTTTTACAATATTACGAAAGTTAGGTGTAACTTTAGCATGTGAAATTGCTTCTTTAGCTTTTATTTCTTTTCCAATAGTATAAGGATTTTTCAAATCATCTAATATTTGAGCATCTGTCTTGCCTTTTGTTTCTTGATTATAAAAGATATCTTCATATTCATTCATAACTTTATCTTTTTCTTTACGTGGTAAATCATCAAGTTCCGTTTCCAGTTCATTCAAAAAAGTAATTTTATCCATTTCTCTTTCACATACTTTCTTAAAACATAAATTTATTTTTATTAACTATCAACGACTAAAGAATTCAATTCGCTTAACAATATTATCTTTATATAAAATTGATAATTTCATGTGATGATCTTTATCAAGATACACTAAAGCATCATAACCTTTACCTACCTTATCTTTGTCATAGTTATAACCTAGATTATCTATAACAGCATCGATTTGGTCACCTATATGAACATCAAAATTTGTGTTAACAAAAGTATCTTTAACTAAGATAATTCCTTTAATTTTGTGATGTTTTTTCTTGACTTTTATTGTTAAATTTTTATATTTATTATGATTATAAAAAACATACCTATCTAATTTCACATGCTTATTTAAACTATATTCTGAGTTATCAAACGTTTCATTAAGCTTTAAATGATTAATTTCTACATCACTTAAATCAACCGTTTTTTCATTTTTATAAATTGTCAATCCTAGTACAACTAATAAAGAAATGACAATAAATAAAATTGAGATAACCCATCTATTTTGAATATGCAATAGGACCACCACTTATATACTTATTTTTTTTAATATATCATAACTATGATTATATTCAAAAAATATTAAAGTATCTTTCAATGCAAATAAAACTGGCGACAAAAATTGAACGTATCGTCGCCAGTTTTATTAAAAAGTTATTAATTTAAATGTCTCGTTTAGCAGCATAAAGTACATCAGCGATAAATAAAATAACAATAGATGCAATAGAAATGAACCATTGCCAATTCGTAAATTTAATACTACCTGATGATGATTTTTCTGTTAAGTAACTAAAAGGTATATATTTGAGTGATTTTTGAATATTATCGCCCCATTCAGGGATTAAACCTAAAAATGGTTGTAAAAATGGTACGATAAACACTAAAAAGATACCTAATGTAAAAATGACTGCTGGTTTTTGGACAATTAAAGTAATTAAGAATAATAATAGTCCAAAAAATAGTAAGAAGATAAGATAGAACCAAATATTCGTTAGGAATTTATCTCCATTTAAATTTTTACCATCTGTAAAAGTCTGAATAACTAAAAGTGTAACATACGTGATAAGTGTAAATATGAACGAAAAAATAATAATCGAAATCGTTTTCGCTATCACATAACCTACTCTATTTTTCACTTTATTCATATAAAGTTGAATCGTTCCTTGAGAGTAGTCACGTGTAATTGTTTTAATAACAACGAGTAAACCAAAGAATAGAAACATCCAATTTGCCATTGGTAATATCATTGAATAATCGACTTTATCATTATTTTTTGCTAATAGTACAGTCATTGCTGTGATGATACCCCAGATACATATAAGCGCGATATATGTTAAATAACTTTTAAAAAAACTTAATATATCATATTTAACTAATTGTAAACTCTTCATCTAATGGTCACCTCTTTGATTAATATTAAAGTACGTATCTCGAAGCGAATTTTTACGTGTTTCAATATATTTAGGATACACATTAATATGTGCGAGCGCTTTAAGCAATGTTCGATAATCTCGTTCTGCTTTAATAAGAATTTCTCCATTTTGTTTATAAGAATGAATAACATTAAAATGTTCTTGTAAATAATTTAGCGCTTGATCAAAATCATCATTGTCCAACGTAATAGAGGTACTTTCTTCTGCACTACCATCTTTCATATTGACATCTTGAACGAAATGTCCATCTCTTAAAAAGACAGCTCTATCACAAATCAATTCGATGTCTTCTAATTTATGACTTGAAATAAGAATTTTCATATTTAATTCATTTACTAAAGATTGTATCGTTTCTAGAACATCGATTGAGCCATCTGGATCCATACCATTCGTAGGTTCATCCAAAATAAGATATTTTGGTTTGTTCATTAATGATACGGCAATCGCTAATTTTTGTTTCATACCCATTGAATATTTTTTAACTTTTTTCTTAATATAAGGACGCATACCAAAAGCATCTATAATTTTATCTGAATAGGCTTTATCAAATCCTTGACCAAGCACCTGAGCAAAGAGTCTTAAATTATAAAGCCCCGTTTTATTATCATAAAGTTTTGGATGTTCAATGAGATAGCCAATATTTTCATCATCTTTTAAATTAACTTTACCTTTGTAATTAATAATATTTCCATTCATCACTTTCATCAGTGTAGTTTTACCTACACCGTTTTTACCAATGAGTCCTACAATTTTGCTATCTCCAAAATCAAAATCTATATTGTCTAAAACATTATGATTACCGTATGTTTTAGTAATATTTTCTAATTTCATAAAAGTCCTCCTTTTTTCTAGCGACGATTAATACGTGCTATTTGAATAAAATAATTTATAACTAGCCAAATCACACTTATAATAACTAATCCAATACTTAAATATTTATTAAATACATTTGGATCAAGTGCATTATGAAAGATAAATAAATTAATAGTCAAAAAGATAAATGCAATTGCCATCGGTATAGCAAGTACCATTAAAATAATATAAACAGTGTAAGAAATATATTCTCTTTTTCTTTCTGTACTTTTACTAAAGGCAATAGGAATGCTAAATAAATTTACACTTAAAAATGAAAGTGCTGTTGAATAACGCAACTCATTTACCTGAATATTTGTTGATTGAAAATTATATAATCCAATAATCAATGTTCCTAAAATCGTTAATATAATACATGTCAGATAATTTGCATTAAGCAATTCTTTCTTAGTTATTGGTAAACTTTCATAAAAAAGATACGCCTCTTTTCCACCTAACCGTCTATGTACTCTAAATAATTGTCCTGAATCTAAAATGCTTATAATCATTAATGTAATGGCAAGTGGAATATATACAACGAAACCATAGCTTGTTTTTGAAAAAAATAGTGTATAAATAGGATTAATAACAATAAGCACTAAATAAATGATAAGCGTCCAACGTCTTAACTTAAAATTTCTTATTATTAGTTGCTTCATGTCATCAACCCGTTTCTATTTTGAGTTTCAACATCATTAGTTTCTTTCATTTTCTCAAGGTAAATCATTAATTCTTCAATCGTTGGATGTTTTATTTCAACTTGTTTTCCAAATAGTTCCTTAAATGTTTGACCATGTTTTGTAAAACCAACATAACCTGTCTGCTTTTCTTCTTTATATAAAAGGAGTTGATTTAATTCATCATCTAAATCTTTGTTATCACCTTTTACGATAAAATATTTCTCTTTTATATCATCACAATAGCCTTCAAGTACAAGATTGCCTGTTTTTATATATACAAGATAATCTGCTATTTTTTCTAAGTCTGAAATAATATGAGTCGAAATAAAAACCGTTTTATTTTCATCTATTAATTCTTGCTGCAATATTTCTAGAACTTCATTTCTTACAATTGGATCTAAACCTGCTGTTGGTTCATCTAATATAAATAACTCAGCGTGATGACTTAAAGCAATGGCTAAAGATAACTTCATTTTCATTCCACTAGAGAAATGCTTAATTTTAAGATGACTTGGTATATTGAATCGCTCTAAATACTGATGGAATATATGACTATCCCACTTAGAATAAAAAGGAGAAATCATATTTTCTAGTTTTTTTATATTCCATTGTTGGTTGAAATACATTTCTGAGTAAACAAAACCAATTTTATTTTTAATCCATTTTGCTGATTCTTTCATTTGTCGTCCTAAGATTTTAATTTCTCCAGTATTAGGTTCAAGTAAATCCATCATTAATCGAATCATTGTTGTCTTGCCAGCACCATTACTCCCAATAAAGCCCGTAACAAACCCTTGAGGAATACTGAATGAAAGATCTTTGATTTGGAAAGTTTTAGTGTTATAACTTACGTGTTTAACTTCAATCGCTTTCATTCATCTTCCTCCTCGTAAATTAAAGCTAAAACTTCATTTAATTCTTTTAGAGGCATACCAATTGTTTTTGCTTCTTTTACCATGGAACGTGCAAGATGTTCAATTACAAAAAATTGTTTTTCTTTTAAAATTGAACTGTCTTGTTCTTTTACGAATGTTCCTTTACCTCTTATTGTTGTGACAAACCCTTCTTTTTCCAAATCTTCATAGGCACGCTTTGTTGTAATTAAACTGACTTGCAAATCTTTCGCCAGTTCCCTCATAGATGGTAAGTGACTTCCAGCTTCAACGTAACCTTTTAATATATTTTCTTTAATTTGTTGTTTAATTTGTTCATAAATGGGCTGTTCACTGGTGTTTTTTAGAATAACTTTCATTTATGTCCCCCTTTACAACTGTATATAAATAATATATACAGTATATACAAATTTGTAAAGTGAAATAATAAAAATAAGATAAAATCAGTATTCTTAAGACATAAGTTGTATATACACTATAAACATAGTTAAACAAAAAAACTATGATACAGTATTACAGTGGTAATTGCATCATAGTTTTCATATGTTACTTTTTATTTTTACGTCTGTCATTGCTACGATTAATAAATGCACATATCATAAACATAATGGCAGCCAATAATAACTTTATACCTTGACTTTCATGTCCAGTGGCTTGTAGATAATATCCAATGACAAACAAAACAATAGCTAAACCTACAAAAATTTTTGTTAGGTGTTTCATCATTTTTAGTCACCTCATTATAATAATTATATCAAATTTTTTATTTTATATGCATTAATCATTTATTTAATTAAAATTGAATTGTATATGTTCTATGTTAAGATAGTGTTATATCCACAAATTGCATTACACCCCCTAACTTGCCACATCAAGTTAAGGGGTTTTTGTGTAAGGTCATCTTATTTATTTTTCCACTTAGTTTCTAACCAAACTCGAAATATAATTAGCATACTCCCTGTTATAAGTGTGACTAAACCTTCTAATAACCACGACATTACACTACACCTCCACAAAGTAAAGTGTCATATCTCATGATGACCTATATATATTTTAACACACAAACAGAACATACGTTCCGTTTTCTAATAAAAACACTTCTCTGCTTTATTTTTATTAGAAAACTTTATATTTTGTTTAATTCAAGATAATATATAATGTGAATAACAATTTAAAGCGAGGTTATGAAAATGAATCCTTTAGCACAACATTTAAACGATCAACTAGGCGATGACCGTCCTGAAATATTAAGCATGTTATCGACATTAGGTCAATCTATGTTTTATCCCAAAGGTATTCTGTCTCAGTCTGCAGAAGCTAAATCAACAAAATACAATGCAACAATTGGTATGGCAACTAATGATAAAGGAAAAATGTATGCAGACACATTATTTGATGTCTACAATCATCTTTCGCCTGATGAGATTTTCCCATATGCTCCGCCACAAGGAATTGAAACTTTAAGAGATTTATGGCAACAAAAAATGTTAAAAGAAAATCCTAGTTTAAAAGCTTCATCTATAAGCCGTCCGATCGTGACGAATGCATTAACCCATGGTTTATCTTTAGTTGCTGACTTATTTGTAAATGATGAAGATACAATTTTATTACCAACACATAACTGGGGAAACTATAAACTTATTTTTAATACAAGACATAAGGCAAATATTGAAACTTATGCTATTTTCGATCAAGATGGACATTATACAACAAACTCACTTGTATCTACTTTAGATAATTTTAAACAAGATAAAGCTATTATTATCTTAAACTATCCTAATAATCCAACAGGCTATACACCTACTAAAGAAGAAGTTCTTACAATTGTCTCAGCAATTGAACGCTTAGCAGAAAAAGGAACTAAGGTGATTACAGTCGTAGATGATGCATACTATGGTTTATTTTATGAAGATGTCTATACACAATCTATTTTTACTGCAATTACTCAATTAGATTCAAAAAACATTTTACCAATACGCCTTGACGGTGCAACTAAAGAATTTTTTGCTTGGGGTTTACGTGTTGGCTTTCTTACATTTGGATTAAGTAATCAAAAAGCTAAAGACGTATTAGAGGCTAAAGTTAAAGGATTAATTAGAAGTAATATTTCAAGTGGAGCAATGCCTTCTCAAAGTGCAATTAAATATATACTAGAGAATCATGAACAATTTGATAAAGAAATTCAAGCTAATGTAAAAACATTACAAGAACGTTATGAAGTAACAAAAGAAGTGGTTTATGATGAAAAATATAAACAACATTGGCAAGCATATGATTTTAACTCTGGATACTTTATGGCACTTAAAGTAATCGGTGTTAACCCAGAAGAACTTCGTGTTCATTTAATCGATAAATACTCAATTGGTATTATTGCACTTAATGATACAGATATTCGTATTGCTTTTAGTTGTGTTGAAAAAAACGATATTCCACATGTTTTTGATTCTATTGCTAAAGCAATTGATGACTTAAAATAACATAAAAGTATAATAGCGAGAGACCTAACCAGGAAGGCTCTCGCTATTTTTTAATGACTTGTAATAAAATCTAATAATTTAAACATTACTTCTTTATTCTCTTTTGGTACTTCTTGGTTAAGAATCTGTTCTGACGTTTGATTTAATACGGAATCAACCGCGTATGAAGCATCATTCATGACAATCTCTTTTATATCATGAGCATCTGGTTCAAAATGAAATTGTAGTCCAATAATATTATTATTCAAAATAAATCCTTGATTTTTTAAATATTGACTTGAAAATAATAATTGTGCATTTTTAGGTATATAAAATGTTTCTTCATGCCAATGTAATGCCATCAATACTTTTGGAATATTAGGAATGATCGGTGACTCAAGATAAACTTTATCCCAACCGACTTCTTTTACTGGAGATTTTCCTACAGTATATCCTAGTGCTTTAGTAATTTGTTGAGCGCCAAAACATATACCAAATATTGGCTTATTTTGCTGTATTAAATTGCGAATTAATTCTCTTTCTTCAAAAATCCATTTATCCTCATTATTAGGACTCATGGGTCCTCCTAAAATAATAAGTAAATCTGTTTCTTTAACATTGGGAATGATACCGCCATTAAAATAAGGATGATAAATATATAATTCATGGTGATGCTCGGTAGCCCAATCTCTGATAACTCCAGGACCTTCATTAGGGGTATGTTGTAAAATATTAATCCTCATTGTTGATTCTCCTTTAAAAGTCAATGTTTATTTATATCTTTGATATCATTATACTTCGAAACACTTAAAATAAATATCATAAAAATTATATAATTTTTATATTTAAAAACTTTTATAAGCAATCCAATATATATAAAGAATCTAAGACAATCATTTTTTGCCATAGACTCCAATATAAAACTCATACTTTTCTATTTCCTATTAAGTCACTATAGTATTTAATAGGGTTCATTCCATCTTTCCATGTAGTATAAATCAGTGTTCCACCTTGTTTTTTGAATTTTTCATTACTAGCACCACGTTCAAATGAAGACGCTAGTTCAATATTCATATTAGGATTAACATTTAATAAATTTGCATACTATTTAGCCCACACATCACCTTTAACTGGATCATTTTGAATTAACTAATCAATATTTCAGTACAGATTCACTCTATAATCAAAACCGTCAGAAAATTAAATAACAACATAAATATAAAAAGCAAGAATTCTTTTATCACTATATTAATCTATATTATTATTTTGATTATTAAATTTAGCATTTTTATTTATTATCTTTTTCTTTTTTTCAATTTGTATATTAAATAAAATTGTTGAAAATCAAAAGATGTAAAATTTCGACAAGTTTTATGTAAAAAATATTTAAATTATATTTAAAGATATCAGTGAAGCTAAACAAATAATTAAAGAATATGTCCATTTTTTTAATATAAAAAACTAACATTAAAAATGGCTGATTTTGCATAAAACAAAACCAACCATATCTTTTAATTATTTACTTGTCTATTTGACAAAGCACACTTCAAAATGAACTTATCAGTCTTTTTATTATATTTCCTAAATTTCTATAACTAAATTATGACCAGTAAAAACACAAAACATTGATATATCAACATTTATAGGCGTTTTTACATCATACCTGGCATACCGCCCATTGCAGCATTATCATTACTTTCAGGCTCTGGGATATTTGCAACTACCGCTTCAGTAGTTAAGAACATTGCAGCAACACTTGCAGCGTGTTGTAAAGCTGAACGTGTTACCTTAGTAGGATCTACAATACCTTCTTCAAGCATATTCACCCACTCGTTTGTAGCAGCATTGAATCCGACACCTGCATCAGCATGTTTAAGTCTTTCAACAATAACTGAACCTTCTAATCCAGCATTTTCAGCAATTTGACGTACTGGTGCTGATAAAGCTTTAAGTACAATATTAACACCTGTCGCAACATCGCCTTCCGCTTCTATTTCTTCAACTTTATTATAGATATTAACTAATGCTGTACCGCCACCTGCAACAATACCTTCTTCAACTGCAGCGCGTGTAGAATTTAATGCATCTTCAATACGTAATTTACGTTCTTTTAATTCTGTTTCAGAAGCAGCTCCTACTTTTATCACTGCTACGCCACCAGCTAATTTAGCAAGACGTTCTTGTAATTTTTCTCTATCAAAGTCTGAATCAGTTTCTTCAATTTGTGCTTTGATTTGACTTACACGTGCATCAATACTGTTATCGTCTCCATCACCATCAACAACAGTTGTATTATCTTTTGTTACTTCTACTTTATTTGCAGTACCTAACATATCAATAGAAGCATCTTTTAATTCTAATCCTAAATCATCTGTAATCACTGTTGCGCCAGTCAATATTGCTAAATCTTCTAACATTGCTTTACGACGATCACCAAAGCCAGGTGCTTTAACAGCTACAGCAGTGAATGTTCCTCTCATGCGGTTTAATACAATATTTGTTAATGCATCACCTTCGACTTCATCTGCCACAATTAAGATTGGTCGACTTGATTGAACAACTTGTTCTAATAAAGGTAGTATATCTTGGAATGATGAAATTTTCTTATCTGTAACTAAAATATATGGTCTTTCTAATTCCGCAATCATTTTATCAGAATCTGTTACCATATATGGAGATTGATAACCTCTATCAAATTGCATACCTTCTACAACTTCTAGTTCCGTATCAAGTCCATTAGATTCTTCAATTGTAATAACACCATCATTACCTACTTTGTCCATTGCTTCAGAAATATATTTACCAATTTCTTCATCAGCAGCAGAAATTGCACCTACTTGTGCGATTTCATTTTTATTTTCAACTTTTTGAGAAATATCATGTAATGCTTCAACTGCTACTCTGACTGCTTTATCAATGCCTTCACGTAAACCAACTGGATTTGCACCACTTGTTACGTTTTTCAAACCTTCTTGAATCATTGCTTGTGCTAATACTGTAGCAGTTGTAGTACCATCACCAGCAATTTCATTTGTTTTATTTGCTACTTCTTGAACTAATTTAGCACCCATATTTTCATATGGATCTTCTAATTCAATTTCTTTGGCAATTGTTACACCATCGTTTGTAATTAAAGGTGCAACATATTCTTTATCTAATACAACATTTCGACCTTTAGGACCAATTGTTACTTTAACAGCGTTTGCTAGTTTATCCACACCACGTAACATCGCTTGTCGAGCATCTTCTGAAAATTTAAGATCTTTAGCCATCTATACGACCTCCATTAATATTAATCATTTTTTTGACAATTTTTATATAGTTATTTTTACTTTTCTATAATTGCTAATATATCTTCTACATTTAAAATTAAATAAGTTTCTTCTCCACGTTTAATCTCTGATCCAGCATATTCTTGAAATACTACTGAATCACCTTCTTTTACTTCGGGAGCAACTGTCTCACCATTATCAAGAAGACGTCCGCTGCCTACCGCAACTACAACACCTTCGTTAGATTTTTCTTTTGCGCTATCAGTTAAAACGATTCCACTTTTAGTTGTTTCTTCTTGTTCTTTTCTTTCGATAATCACACGGTTTCCTAATGGTTTAAGCATGATTGTTCCTCCTTAGCAGGGTCTATTTAGCACTTTAATATAATGAGTGCTAACCTAATTTTTATAATAATCAAATTTGGTCAATATTTCAAGTAAAAACATTCTCTTACTTTTGTACATCTGAGTTTTTTACGATAAAATAAGAATTATTGATATTTAATCTGGAGGTTTCAAATGGCAAGAATTTGGGTGGCAATACTAACATTATTTATATACGCTTTAGCACAATTTTTACCCTTAGTTCTAGCACAGACGCCTATATTTAATCGTTTATCAGGTATGGCTTTAGCTAGGGCTGGAGTGTATACTCAAGTTATCTTATTTATACTTGCAGCAATTTTAATCATCTTTCTTCATTTCAAAATTAAGAATCCTACAAACTTAGAGCAAGAACATAAAGAATCAAAACGTTATATTATCCCATGGGCTGTACTTGGCTTTTTCATAGTTATGTTATATCAAGTTATTGTAGGTGTGATTAACATATGGATTTTCGGTCAACCACAACAAAGTCCAAATACTCAACGAATAATGGCTGTAGCAAAACAACTCCCTATTTTTATTATATTAATTTCTGTTGTAGGCCCTATTTTAGAAGAATATGTATTTAGAAAAGTGTTCTTTGGTGAACTATATGATCGAATTAAAGGAAATAGAATCATTGCCTTCTTAATTGCTTCTATCGTAAGTTCTTTACTTTTTGCATTAGCTCATAATGATATTAAATTTATTCTTATTTATTTTGGTATGGGGATGATACTTTCATTAGCTTATACTTTAACAAAACGAATTTCTGTTCCGATACTTATTCATATGTTTCAAAATGGCTTCGTTGTAGTAATGCAAATTTTCCTTGGCGATTCATTAAATCATTTAAAACAACAAACTCAATTTATTATTCATTTGTGTAACTAGCACATAATTTATCTTAATAAATAAAAGCATCGAATGCTCTAGACATTTGATGCTTTTACTTTTTTTTCGTTTTTAACTTTTGATATACATAAATTATCATTACAGTGGAAGATATTAAAATTAAAGTAGGAATCAGTATCATATTCAAAGTTTTTATATATGATTTTGATTCTGATTTTTTATGAGAAGAAGTAATGACTTTTTTGTGTTGTTCTTCTTCCACTTCATCCTTATGAATTGTTTTTGGCTTTTTTAAATCAGGCATAGAGCCAATGTCATTTGTAATTAATGATAAAACTTGCTCATCTAAATTTTTATAATATTCTTTAGCATTAAGTGGATTAAAATATTGAAATCTAAAGTATTGAGAATCCTCTTGTAATATATTTAGATTTTGATTATCAAATTTTTGTTTCTTAATTAAACGATTAAAATCTTTATTTGTTATTTTTTCACCATTATCATCTAAATGATTAACCTTATTAATAATATATGGGTTGTACTTATAAGCACCTTTTGCATATTGATTAAACCTATTTAAGATATTTTCTGAAAATCTTGACTCTATTTGATATATACTTGGATAAGTGGATTCTTTTCTTCTATCACTTTGAAAATATAGATTACTTTGCTTTAAATGTGTTGGTTCAAAGTTATTATGATTGTTTTCAACTAGTTGTCGTGAAAACAATTGGTTAAACATTGTTTTTGAAACACTATTTTGAGACTTACCCTTTTGATAATTAGTATTTGAGTAAACATTGGATGAAGTATTATCATTATATGGTTGTATGATTTGATTTTGTTTCGACTTCATTGATTTAGACATTACATTTTGATGTTCTTCTTGCTTAAAAATAGTTGAATCATCATTTTTACTTTTTTGTGTTGTTTTATATTTATTATGATTTTTTTCTTTAGAAGATGACGTGTTATTTTTATGGATATGTTCTATTCCACTCTTTTGTTGATTCTTATCATTAACTTTTTCTTTTTTTGGTTCTTCTATGCTATCAGTTTTCTTGTCCGCTTCATGTGCTTTCTCTGTTTTTGGTTCTTCAGGGCCATTAGTTTCATTACTTTTTTGTTGTGACTCTTCTGCTATTGATTCTTTTGTACTATTAGGCTCTTCGCTTTCTTCTTGTGATCCCTCTGCTGTTGATTCTTCCTTACTGTTAGTTTCGTTGCTTTCTTGTTGT
Source organism: Staphylococcus sp. HMSC069E10 (assembly GCF_001809205.1). Classification (NCBI taxonomy): domain Bacteria; kingdom Bacillati; phylum Bacillota; class Bacilli; order Caryophanales; family Staphylococcaceae; genus Staphylococcus; species Staphylococcus sp. HMSC069E10. The sequence continues at coordinate 75,493 of NZ_KV796474.1, forward strand.
GATTCTTCTGTTTTTGATTCTTCCTTACTGTTAGTTTCGTTACTTTCTTGTTGTGATTCTTCTGTGTTGCTAGTTTCATCGTTGGTATGATTAAATTCTTTTATGTTTTGATTTTCATTACTTAGTTCAATTTTAGAATGCTGAGTGTCAGAAGTTTTTTGTAGGTTTACTTTCTGATCTACGTCTTCACTCTCTATATTAGAAGAGGTTTCAGCATAACTATAGTGACTGAATATAGTTGCACTTATAGCAAAAATAAGACTTGTTCGAATAACATTTTGTTTTATCATTCTGAGACCTCCTCTTATTTTTAACAGTTTTAGTATAAAGAATAAAAACATATCATGCATGCATATAAACAAATTGATAAAGAATATTAATATTTATGAAATTTTTTGTTATATAATAATTTACTTATTCCAGTATAAATTTTATACTGGATATATATTAAAAAAAGGAGATTATTTGATGGGACTATTTGATAAAGAAAACACAAAACCATTTTTAACTGAAGTTGAAAACAGACGTACAATTTATAAAACTAAAACATCTATTTCTATTAGTGATGAAGAATTAGAGAAAATGATTGAACATATTGTAAAATTATATGCCTTCAGCTTTTAATTCACAATCAACACGTATCGTTTTATTACTTAATGATCAACATATTAAATTCTGGGAAAATGCTAAAACTGTACTCAAAGATGTAATGGGACCAGATCGCGACTTTGAACCTACTAATCAAAGAATTAATGGTTTCGAGCATGCCTACGGAACTATTTTATATTTTGAAGATGAAGATGTTATAAAATCATTACAAGAACAAATGCCATCATATGCTGATAATTTTGCTAACTGGGCTGTTCAAACAAATGCTATGCATCAATACGCAATTTGGACTGCACTAAGTTCAAAAGGTATCGGCGCATCGTTACAACACTATAATCCACTAGTTGATCAAGTTACAACACAAACATTTGATATTCCAGCATCATGGAAACTTGTAGCACAAATGCCATTTGGTGATATTGAAGAACAAGCTGGTGAAAAAGAAATTCACCCTACTGATCAACGATTTATTATTAAAAAATAATAAATTTAAATTTATCAATGAAGCATATTACAGTTAAGTCATTTTACCTTAATTGTAATGTGCTTCATTTTGCTTTTCATAGCCAAATTTAGTAAATTGAAATTATTAAGCAGGTTGAGGAGTGGTTAAAGTGAAAATACAAATATTCCAATTTTATGTCGAATATGGAAATGTTGAGAAAAATGAACAAAAAATTTCAGAATGGTTTAATACTCAATTAGATGCTGATACTGAAGTTGTTGTGTTGCCAGAAATGTGGAACAATGGCTATGCTTTAGAAGAATTAAATGAAAAAGCAGATCAAGCATTATCACGTAGTTTTCCTTTTATTTCGAATCTTGCTCAAACATATCAAGTTGACATCGTCGCAGGATCTGTTTCAAATAAACGAAATAATAAAGTTTATAATACTGCTTTTACTGTATCTAAAGAAGGTCGTCGTATTAACAAATATGATAAAGTTCATTTAGTTCCAATGCTAAATGAACCAGAATTTTTAGAAGATGGAAAAACAGTTCCAGAACCATTTGCTTTATCATCAGGTGCTCTCGCCACTCAAATTATATGCTATGACTTAAGATTTCCTGAATTACTAAGATACCCCGCTAGAGAAGGTGCTCAAATCGCATTTTATGTCGCCGAATGGCCAACATCTCGACTTAATCATTGGAGAAGTTTACTTCAAGCTAGAGCGATAGAAAATGATATTTTCATCGTCGCATGTAATGGTACAGGTCATGATGGAAATACTGAATACGCTGGACATTCAATGGTTATCAATCCTAATGGAGATATTCTTGTTGAGTTAAACAGAGAAGAAGCTACTATTTCAGTTGATATCAACATTCAAGAAGTATCACGCCAAAGAGATGCTATTCCAATCTTTAGAAATTTAAAACCTCATTTATATAAATAAAAAAAGTCGTGAGCTTGGGAGAGACTCACGACTTTTACTTAAGGGAATGTTTTACAGTTATTTTTCAATCTTTTGGGGATGTTATTAATTATGAAAAATTACATTGCATAACAATGTTATGATAGCTTGCATATTGAAAATAATTACCTTCTATTCAGAATAGCTAAGTTAATTATTTTCTACTGAGTTAACACTTCAACGAGTATTATGCATTTTTCATCAATAAGTTGGGATAGCTTATTAATGAATAGAACTACACGAAGAAATAAATAAATGAAATATTTCACTATGAAAATCGATATTATCGAATAACCCATTGTTCTCGATCATCACAAATACATAGTCAAACTACACAAACATTCCTTACAACTCATCGATAAATCAACTTTTAATTTCGCAACTACTAACAAAATCAAAAAAAGATTTATTCGAATAAAACAAAGACTAACAATTTAAAGACTAAGATTATTAAGTTTATATCACTTTAATGTGATATGAGTATATTAAAACATAACATTCATTTAAGTTATTAAAAATTTCTTAACTTGCATCTTTTTCTACTAAACTGTTTATTTTTATATGGTAAAATATGAGTTATCGAATTACTTTTACAGTTAAGTATTAAATTTTAACAGTTAAGCATTATTTTACAGACTAATTGCACAAAATTGTATAATATAGTCAAGGAGAGTGGCACAATATTGAAAGCAATTGATGATAAAATTGAGCACTTTGCATCTTATTTACAAGAGAAAAACAACCTTGATCATATCCAATTCTTAAAAGTACGATTAGGCATGCAAGTGGTTGTTAGTAATATTGCTAAAACAATTGTGACTTATGGTGCTGCGCTCATATTCCATACATTTTTGTATACTTTAATCACACACATTAGTTATTTTTTAATTCGACACAATGCACACGGAGCGCATGCAAAGTCTACTTTGCTATGCCATATTCAAAATTTAATTTTATTTGTTGGTTTACCATGGCTCATTGCTTACTATCATATTAATATGGGTATCATGTATAGTGTTAGTGGTATTGCATTATTACTGATTATTATTTATGCACCAGCTGCCACTAAGAAACAACCCATACCCGAACGACTAAAACCTCGTAAAAAAATAAAGTCTATTATTTTAGTAGTGGTTTTAATCATTATTTCTATTATAGCAACAGAGCCATATAAACAATTAATTTTATTAGGTATGATACTTGAAAGTACAACACTATTACCATTCTTTTTTCCTAAGGAGGATTATTAATTATGACATTTATTACTCAATTATTTATTAAATTATTCTCATTCTTTTTAGAAACAATTGGCAATATAGCAACAATTAATACTTGTGGTGGATATTTTGATGAACCAGAAGTCCCACAAGAATTAACAGATTTAAAAAAATAATAATTTTTATTTAATAAGAAAGTGTGTGTCGTATGGATTTTTTATCAAACGTACCCTTAGCTTTGTTTCAAAGTTTTCTCTTTTTTTTAATTGCAAAAATTATTCTAGACATAAAATACACAGTAAGGGATTATTTAATCATTTTAGCGATTATAATCCCTTCTACTTTTTTATATTATTATTTTGGTAGTATTTCATTATTATTTTTACTCACTAGTTGTGCATTATTTTTATATTATAAGGTAAAACTATACTCTATCTTAACTGTTTTAGGTAGTGCAATACTTATGTTTTTAAGTAATTTTATTAGCTTTTTTATATTGATTTTTTTTGATAACTATATTCAAAATATCACTATAAGTAATATCGCCTATGTATTAGTTTTCTTAAGTATTTCAATTTTTTTAGGTTATTCATTTAGAAAATTATTTAGAAAATTAAAGCAATCGTATTTAGCCATTAACAAGACATATTTGACTGTTATATCAATTGTTTTAGTATCATCATTTTTAGTCCTTTCTCTTTATTCTCAAATTCCCAAAAGTGGATTTCATGCTTTAAAAGGTTATGCTTTAATTTTTATTAGTATACTTCTCTTTTTCGCCATTGTTATTATATTAATATCGATAAACACATTAAGAGAAATGCGTTATAAGCAAAGTTTGGAAGAAATTGAAACGTATTATGAATACACACTACAAATAGAATCGATTAATAATGAAATGCGTAAGTTTAGACATGATTACGTCAATATTCTTACTACAATGTCAGAATACATAAGAGAAAATGATATGGATGGTTTAAAGACATATTTTAATGACAATATTGTTCCTATGAAAGATAACCTTCAAATGAACTCAATCAAAATTAATGGTACGGATAATTTAAAAGTGCGTGCTATTAAAGGATTAGTAACAACTAAAATTTTACAAGCTCAAGAAAAAAATATACCTATTAGTATTGAAGTGCCAGAGTTAATTGATCATATTGAGATGAATACAGTTGATTTAAGCCGTATCATTGGGATTATCATTGATAACGCTATTGAGGCTTCAGAAGAATTAGAAGATGCCTTAATTAGAATTGCATTCATCAATGTCGAAACGTCAGTCATGTTTATTGTTATGAATAAATGTAAAGAAGATATGCCGAAAATCCATGAATTATTTCAAGATTCCTTTTCAACTAAAGGAGATAACAGAGGACTTGGTCTAACGACTTTAAAAGACATTACTGATACTACTGAAAACGTGTTACTTGATACTACTATAGAAAATGGCTACTTCGTTCAAAAAGTAGAAATTATAAATAATATGCCATAAGGATGTGAAAAAATGAAAATATTCATTTGTGAAGACGATGTGAAACAACGTGAAAATATGGTTTCAATTATTAATAACTATATAATGATTGAAGAAAAACCGATGGAAATAGCGTTAGCGACAGATGATCCTTATGAAATTATTGAACAGTCAAAAGAAATGAATGATGTTGGATGTTATTTTTTAGATATACAATTAGAAGCTGATATTAACGGTATTAAACTTGGAAGTGAAATTCGAAAGTATGATCCTATTGGGAATATCATCTTTGTTACAAGTCATAGTGAACTCACTTACCTAACATTTGTCTATAAGGTATCTGCAATGGATTTTATTTTTAAAGATGATCCTAATCAACTTAAAACGCGAATAATAGATTGTATTGAAACTGCTCATACACGTTTAAAATTACTTTCAAAAGAAAGTAATGTTGAGACAATTGAATTAAAGCGTGGTAGCAATTCAATATATGTACAATATGATGATGTCATGTTCTTTGAATCGTCTACAAAATCCCATCGTTTAATTGCGCATCTTGATAACCGTCAGATTGAATTCTACGGAAATCTTAAAGAATTAGCACAACTCGATGATCGTTTTTTCAGATGTCACAATAGTTTTGTTGTAAATCGCCATAATATCGATTCAGTCGATTCTAAAGAACGAATTGTAACTTTCAGAAACGGTGAGCATTGCTATGCCTCTGTACGTAATGTTAAAAAGATATAATATTAAAACCCCTTCATTTTAATATCTGAAGGGGTTTCTTAATCTCTTTTTTAAAGTTCTTCAATAACTTCTTCTAAACTTGGAATACTTTCGATAGCGCCATACTTAGTAGTTACTTTTGCAGCTACTAAATTACTAAATTTTAAAATTTCTTCTCCTTTTCCTTTAAATAGAGAAGTAATGTCTGTTAATTCTGTATTTAAAATTCTATTAATGACTGCACCAATAAACGCGTCTCCAGCACCAGTAGTGTCAACAGCTTCAACTTTATACCCTTGATGATGAATAATTGTCCCATCTTTTAAATAAGCTGTTGCTCCTTTGTCTCCTTGTGTATAGATAACTACTTCAACATTTCCTTTAAATAAAGATTGAATCGCTTTATGTTCATCACTTATTCCAGTAACAAATTCAATTTCTTCATCTGAAATTTTAATGATATTTGCTTTGGGAAGAAATGATTGAATAGTTACTTTACACGCTTCTGCGCTATCCCATAGTGGTAATCTAACATTTGGATCAAATACTATCATCCCATGAGCCGCTTCAAATTTTTCAATCATAGCAAGATGTGCATTTTTCATATCACATTCAATTAAATCAACAGAACAAAAATGTAGAACATCTTGATTAGAAACATTGATTTCATCTAAATTCGAAGCATGATAAAGCATGTCAGCTGATGGTTTACGATAAAAAGAAAAATCTCGTTCTCCATTTTCTTTTAAACTAACGAAAGCGAGTGCAGTATTAGCTGTATTTGTTCGTTTAATATATGTTGTACCAACGCCTATTTTTTCTAACGTCTCTACAATAATATCTCCAAAAGCGTCATTACCTAGTTGTGTAACCAGTTCTGTACTACTACCTAATTTTTTAGCCACACTTGCCACATTAGCAGGTGCCCCGCCAACTTGTCGACTAAATTGCGTTACATCTTTAAGTTCAATATTTGTTCTATTTGGAATAAAATCGATTAATGCTTCACCAATAGCGTATAACTTTCTCATTTATTTATCTCTCCCTAAGTCATATTTAGTAAATTTCAAATAAACTTGACCTGTTTCTGTAGATGTGCGAATTGCTGTAGCATTTTCATCAGGAAAAATTCTTGACGTCAAGACACGCTCTCCATCATTACAAAAAATTTCAATACTTGAAGTATCCACAAAAATGTGTAATTGCTTTAATGGCGAATCTAAATATGTAGATCTTGTCACACCTTCAACATTACTAGGTAATGCACCACTTTCTGATCGATCTAATGTAATCTTTTGCTCCCTAGTATTATAAGAAATTAATGTTGAATTTAACTTAGATGCTCTTAATTCAAAATATATTTCTGTTGCTTCATTTTCTAAAATATCAATAATAAGCTCATATTGCGTACCTTCATAAGGATGAAGTGTTGTATTATATTTGTTAGCATAACCTAATGCTGTTTCTTTATTTTGACGTAACGTCTCTAACGCTTTCAAAGGACGTTGGCGTAACCGTCCTTCTTCGATTGTTAACTCTCTAGGTATCGTTAAACAATGTGCCCAACCTTCTTCATCTGTAGGATATTGAGTATCTGGTAATCCCATCCACCCAATTAAAATACGCTTACCATATTCATCTATAAATGTTTGTGGCGCATAAAAATCAAAACCATTATCAAGTTCCATAAATGTATCATGTTTGAATTCTAATGTATCGAAATTTAAATGACCGATTAGATATCCAGATTGATAAATATTTCTATATTTTTCATCTTTTGCATCAATACCTTGAGGACTAAAAATAATTACATCTTGTCCATTTAAACTAAAATAGTCTGGACATTCCCACATATAGCCAAAATCTTCTAGTTCGGTTGTAATTTCTCCAATATATTCCCATTGATCAATCTGTCGATGTATCATTTTGTACAAAAGTAAACGTCCTAATTCTTGTTGGGTTTGGACACCTAATATTGCATAATATTCTTCATGATGTTTAAATACTTTTGGATCTCTAAAATGACTTGTATATCCTTCAGGTTGATGAGCAATCACAGGCTTATTTAATTTTTCGATTGAACCATCTTGTTTTACTTTTGCAATCATTTGACTCGCATATCTTTTCCATTCTTCATCTCGATGATTACCTGTATACATATAATATAAGTTTCCTTCAAATTCAAAAGCACTTCCACTGTATACCCCATGACTATCATAAATCGTATCAGGTTTTAATATGGGACCATTTGGTTCAAATGTCACTAAATCTTTACTAGTATAATTAAACCAATATTTCAGTCCATGCACGGCACCCAATGGAAACCACTGGTGAGATACATAGTATGTTCCGTTATAAAACATTAATCCATTAGGATCGTTTAATAAACCTGTTTCAGGTTGAATATGAAAGTGTTGACGATAGCTTGATTGTTCTATTCGATGCTTTAACGCTTCTAATTCATCTTTGTTCACATCTTCAATACGACGATAGCGTTGTTCTCTTGACCACTCAGTCATATTAGGCCTCCTAAATCATTAGTATTAATTTTATCATTTAATATCGTAACGGTAATTAGTCTTAAGACTTTACAATCCATGATTTAAAAAGCGGGAAATTGTATTTACAATACTCCCGCAAACTTTGCAATATCTGATATATTTTTTTAATAGACTAATCATCTAAATTAATATCAACATAATATTAATTTTATCATATCGTGATTATCTTCAAGTACTGTTTTACTAATGAAACTTCAACATTTTAAATATATATCAATACCTTTTATGTAATTTATTTAATTCTCCATAAAAATATGCCTTTTCACCATGCACAAGTTGATCTAAACCTGTCTTATCTTCTTCAACAGTCGTAGCAAGGGACATAAAAATTGATAATGTCTTTCCAATAATAAAAGTTATAATAATCGAGTAAAGTACTACTACTATAACTGCAATACATTGTATCCATATAGTATGTAAATGACCAGTATAGATTAATCCATCTAATATATCTTTATTAACTTTATGTGATTGAAATACACCAGTCAATATTGCACCAATCACACCTCCAACACCATGAATACCAAAGGCATCAAGTGTATCATTATATCTTAATTTTTCTTTTATAGAATTGACCACAAAATAACATGCTATACCACCAATCATAGAGATAATGTATGCACTTAAGTAGTTTACAAATCCAGCTGCTGGTGTAATGGTTACGAGTCCTGACAGTACACCTGATAATAAACCAAGTAAGCTTAACTTTTTATTAGAAAAGTATTCAAGAATCAACCAACTAAATGCTCCTCCACTCGCAGCAATGATAGTATTTACAAACGATATCACTGCTATATCATTTAAAGTAAACGCACTTCCTGTATTAAAACCGTACCATCCTATCCAAACAAAAATACCACCTATAAGTGTAATAAGTAAATTATTCGGCTGTAGTTTCTCTACTTTTTTTCCGTGACCTATCATTATTGCTAATACTAATCCTGATACTCCCGATGTAATATGTACTACGGTACCTCCAGCATAATCTAAAGCATCAAGTTGTTGAATCCAACCACCGCCCCATACCCAATGAGCTACAGGACTGTAAATCATAATTACCCATATAAATATAAAAATAGTAAAAGGAATAAATCTCATTCGCTCAGCAATTGAACCTGATAAAATGGAAACCGCAATAGTACAAAACATCATCTGAAATAACATAAATAAGGCAAACGGAATATGTGGACTAAATTGAACATTCGTATTAAATCCTACATGTTGCAAACCAATAAAATCAAAATTACCTATCCAATCATTTCCATGACCAAAACTCAAAGAAAATCCAATGACCACCCATGTAAACGTAACAATAATTATAGCAGCCATACTTTGCATCACTGTATTTAAAACATTTTTAGATTGAACTAAGCCTTCATAAAATAAACTCAATCCTGGTGTCATTAACCAAACTAATAAAATACATAGAAATAAAAAAATTGTGTCATCCATCTTCATTTTTACCACTTCCTTAAAAACATCATATTAATAGTTTTTAAGAATAGCAAAAACACGTAAGATTAAATGACACAATTTGTCATATTACATTACATTTATAAAAAAAACTTAAGCTTTTTGAACTGTGATTGTCCATGAAGCATCATCAAGTTGTTCATAGTTTGTTACAGGATACCCTTGTTCAGCTGCCCAGTTTGGAATGGCTTCAGTTGCTTGAGTGCAATCAAAGTCTATTTTTAATTCGTCACCATTTTTTAATGTTTCCATTTTCTTTTGTGCTTCAATAAGTGGAAATGGACATACCATTCCAACAGTTCCTAATTCGTATAACATATTCAGTCCTCCAATAATTAAGTTGTTTGAGTTTGTTTAGATATTTGAGTAGATTGAGCTGTTTGTTTTTGAATTTGTTTCATTGGTCTTACGAAAATAAAGTAACTCATAAACCATGTACCTAATATCATCGATGCTAAAGCAATCCAACCTTGCCAACTTAGTGTTGCAGTCGCCACTAATCCATTACCAATGGAACAACCGCCAGCAACTGAAGCACCAAATCCCATGCATATACCACCAATAGCACTATTTCTAATAGTAATTTTATCTGGTAAACGCCATTTAAATTCTTTTGCTCCTCTAGCAGCAATATATGATCCAATAAATATACCTAATACTAAAAAAACGCCCCAATCGATAAATTTTAAATCTCCACTCATTAAGAATTGAACAATATGTGCTGATGGAGTAGTGATACCTAATCCATCTTCACGTCCAGTAGAATAACTCATAGGCCATGCTAATAAAGCAATCAATCCTACAATAATTCCAGCTACAAATGGATGATAGCGCTTTTCAAATAAATAATGTCGTATTCCTGAATATCTTTGCTTTAATTTGGGCACAGCAATTTTGGGTTTTGGTTTACGTAATGTACGGATAACTAAGAATAATGTTACTGCTGTTAATATAATAACTAATATCCAACTTGGTATGCCTGTCGTTTGTGACATACTAGCATTTACATTCGTTGGTTTATTAATTTTATTCATTAAAGGTAATAGAATTCCAGCTTTGGTAATTGTTGCTGATAAAGCATACATAATTAAAGCAACCCAACTACCAATTAATCCTTCCCCAGCTCGATACCATGTGCCAGTTGCACATCCGCCAGCTAATACTATACCAATACCAAACACAAATGAACCAATAATCGTACCTATTACCGGAAATGTTTGATAAGAAACTGTTAATACATCAAAACCAGTTAAAACTAGTAAGCCTATACTTTGTACTGTAATTGCCACTAACAAAGCATAAAACATTTTATTATTTTTTTGGACATACATATCTCTAAATCCGCCAGTAAGACAAAAACGTGTACGTTGCATAACAAAACCTAATAATAGGCCAACGATTAATCCACTAATAATCATCCAAATCAAATAAAACACCCTTTCCCGATTGATTTACTAAGGTATTATAATTGATTAACTAACCTATTTCAATATTTTCCATTGAATTAATATATTTATAAAAAAAGCTATAATGCAAATGCATTTTAGCTTTAAAAAATAATTTAATATTAATTTGAAGAGTTTTTCATAAAGAATAATAGTGATTGTAATTCGATACCTAAATCGATATGATGAACTTGAACATCATTTGGCACATCAATTCTAGCAGGAGTAAAGTTTAAGATACCTTTTACATCAGCCTTAATAAGTCGATCTGAAACAGATTGTGCCACACTTCCTGGTGTAGTAAGAATCACTACATTAATATTTTGTTTTTGAAGTTCAGATGAAATATCATCAATATGCTTTACTGTCACTTTTCCAACTTTTGTACCAACAATATCTTTATCAATATCAAATGCAGCTGTAATTGTCATTTCATCATGTATTGAAAAATTGTAAGTAAGTAATGCACGTCCTAAATTCCCTACGCCAACAATAGCAATATGAATATTATTACTATCGCTAATCTCCGTTTTAAAGAATTCTAAAAGACTCTCAACGTTATAGCCATATCCTTTCTTACCTAACTCACCAAAATAAGAAAAATCTCTTCTTATCGTAGCTGATTCAATATCTAAAGCCTCACTAATTGTTTTAGAACTCACACGATCAATACCTTTGATTTTCAATGAATTAACAAATCGATAATATAAAGGTAAACGTTTTAATGTAGCGCGAGGTATTTTTGATTGATTTTGAGGCATATGCAATGTCCCCCTTTTGTTTGAACTTTTTAATCTATATATTCAAACTAACTAGAGTGCAATTAGTTATTTTAGTGAAATATATATAATGCCTATTATGGATACTGCAATATTATACCGTAACCTATTTCAAAAATAAATATCTTAGTTTCCTAAGCATACCTTATATTGTAAAATGATATAATAATGTCAAATTTAAAGTTAAATAAATGTGATTGTTACATAGATAGAAAGGTGAAACTTGAATGATACTTTTACAATTAAATGATATTTCAAAATCGTTTGATGGTGAAGATATATTTAATCATGTTAATTTTGAAGTTAAAACTGGAGAACGTATTGGCGTAGTAGGAAGAAATGGCGCTGGAAAATCAACGTTAATGAAGATTATTGCAGGTGTTGAAGATTATGATAGTGGCCATATTTCAAAAATCAAGAATTTACGCATTGGTTATTTAACTCAACAAATGACACTTGATTCTTCTCTGACTGTAATTGAAGAAATGTCAAAACCATTTGAACATATTAAGCATATGGAAACGCTTATTAATGATGAAACTGATTGGTTAGCCGCTCACGTTGATAGTTATGATTCAGAAGATTATAAACAACATATGGAGCGTTATGAATCATTATCTAATCAATTTGAACAACTTGAAGGTTATCAATATGAAAGTAAAATTAAAACAGTATTGCATGGTTTAAACTTTACTGAAGAAGAATTTGATAAACCCATTAATGATTTTAGTGGCGGACAAAAAACACGCTTATCTTTAGCACAAATGCTTTTAAGTGAACCCGATTTATTACTATTAGATGAGCCTACAAACCATCTTGACTTGGAAACAACTAAGTGGTTAGAAGATTATTTAAAATATTTTAAAGGTGCCATCATTATTATTAGTCATGACAGATACTTCTTAGATAAAATTGTAACTCAAATATATGACGTTGCTTTAGGAGATGTGAAGCGTTATGTAGGTAATTATGAGCAATTTATTACTCAACGTGATAAATACTATGAATTAAGAATGCAAGAATATGAAAAACAACAAGAAGAAATTAAACGCCTTGAAACTTTCGTGGAAAAAAATATTACTCGAGCTTCAACAAGCGGTATGGCTAAAAGTCGTCGAAAAACATTAGAAAAAATGGAACGTATCGATAAGCCAATGATGGATGCTAAAAGTGCTAATATCCAGTTTGGATTTGATAGAAATACTGGCAATGATGTGATGCATATCCGTAATCTAGAAGTAGGTTATCAATCCTCTATCACTGCTCCTATTAATATTGAAGTTACAAAAGGAGACCATATTGCTATTATTGGACCTAATGGAGTTGGAAAGACTACACTTATCAAAACAATTGCAAATCGTCAAAAAGCATTAGGTGGAGAAATTACTTATGGTGCTAATTTAAACATAGGATATTACGATCAAAAACAAGCAGAATTCAAATCTAATAAAACAATATTAGATTATGTTTGGGATCAATATCCTATGATGAATGAAAAAGATGTCCGCGCTATTTTAGGACGATTTTTATTCGTTCAAGATGACGTCAAAAAAGTTATTAATGATTTATCAGGGGGCGAAAAAGCACGTTTGCAATTAGCTTTACTTATGTTACAACGTGATAACGTTTTGATACTCGATGAACCTACTAACCATCTTGATATAGATTCTAAAGAAATGTTAGAACAAGCGTTAAAAGATTTTGAAGGTACAATTTTATTTGTTTCCCATGATCGATATTTTATTAATCAACTAGCAAATAAAGTATTTGATTTAAATAAAGATGGTGGTCAACTGTATTTAGGTGACTATCAATATTTTATTGAGAAAACAGAAGAAGCTTCTGTGTTAAAGGAATTTGAAGCGGAAAACAATAAAGATGAAACGCTTGATTTAGAAGACACCGATTCGTCAACAACTAATACGTATGCTTCTCAAAAACAATATAAGAGAGAATTACGAAAAATTGAGCGTCAAATTGAGCAATGTGAAGAACAAATCGAAAAATATGAAGAACAAATTACTCAAATTGATCAACAATTGACTCAGCCTGATATTTTTAATGATCCTATTAAGGCAAATGAACTTGCTGAGCAGAAATTAAGTACCGAACGACAATTAGAGAATGTTATGGCTGAATGGGAAGAATTGCAAGAAAAAATTTAATATATCTAAGAAAAACTAGTAAAAGTATCAAATTTTTACTAGTTTTTTTATTTATTTCATTCACAAATTTATAAACAACTAAAATACCGATATATCAGTTATCCACGAACTTATCCTAGTTATCCACAACACGAATGATAATAATTTACATAACTTTTACACAACATTCAAACTATATTCACACCTTTACCCCCTTTTTATCCACAAGATATTAACTATTTGTTGATAAGTACACACGTTCTCTATTGACATATATCATATATCAATACATTAATCTAATTAAATAAAAAAGTAATTGAAACTTATTTGATTTTAAGTTCAATTACTTTTTACTTTATTATTCAACTGTTACATCTTCAATATCTATATTATTTTTTCCATTTAAATCTAGAGATGAAGTTACTCCAGCTTTATAGTAATAATATCCAGCAGCCCCAATCATAGCAGCATTATCTGTACATAACTTTGAATTAGGTATTGAAAGTTTAATGTTATTTTCTTTACACAAATGATTTAATCGTTCTCTTAATCCTTTGTTACTAGCTACTCCGCCAGCTACAATAAGGTGTTCAACATGATAAGATTTACAAGCATTAATAGCCTTTGTACTTAATACATCGACAACACTATTTTGGAAACTGGTAGCAACATCTTCTTTTTTTATGTCTTCATTTTTTTGTCGTTGATTGTGTAACTTATTAATCACTGCACTTTTTAATCCACTAAAACTAAAATCATAACTATCTTTTTCAAGCCATACTCTAGGAAAATGATATGTGTCCTTTCCTTCCAAAGCAAGTGCATCTATAGCTGGGCCACCTGGATATGGTAAATCAATTGTTCTTGCTACCTTATCATAAGCCTCTCCTACAGCATCATCTCGTGTTTCACCAATGACTTCAAAATTTAAATGTGATTTCATATAAACAAGTTCTGTATGTCCACCCGAAACGATTAATGCTATTAAAGGAAAGGTTAGCGGTTCTTCAAGATGATTAGCATAAATATGTCCAGCAATATGATGAACAGGAATGATTGGCTTATTATAAGCAAATGCTAAAGCTTTTGCTGCATTAATTCCTATTAGAAGTGCCCCTATTAATCCAGGCCCTTGTGTAACAGCTACGGCATCGATATCTTCCATAGTAGCATTAGCTGAAGATAACGCTTCATCAATTGTAGTCGTAATTCCCTCTACATGGTGTCTACTTGCAACTTCAGGGACTACTCCCCCAAAACGTTTATGACTTTCTATTTGACTAAGTACAATATTAGATAAAATCGTATTTCCATTTTTTATAACACTTACACTTGTTTCGTCACAACTTGTTTCAACCGCTAATATTAATATGTCTCTATTCATTTAAATTCACCCACATCACTAATGCATCCTCGCCTTCTCCATAGTAATTTTTTCTTTTACCGCCATATTGAAACCCTAATTTTTTATATACATGTTGAGCTATCACATTCGTAATTCTCACTTCTAAACTCATCACATCACAAGTATGCCTAGCATAGTCCATCACATAATTTAGTAATAGCTGACCTAATCCATAGTCTCTGAATGATTCTTTGATTGCTATGGTTGTAATTTGAGCTTGATCAATTACTATCCATAATCCTAAATATCCAATAATTTCTTCTTTAAAAATAACAACAAAGTACTTTGCGAAGTTATTTTCATTTAATTCATGGTAAAATGCATCAATGGTCCATGAACTATCGTTGAAGCTTTCTCTCTCAATATCGAAAACACTTGGTACATCATCGACTTGCATCGCTCTAATAGTTAACTGTTCTTCTGTTGGTTTAACCAATTACGTTCCGCCTCTGACAATTTTATATAATTTGGTACAAACGTATGAATGTTCTCAGGTTGATGAATCAAATGTTTCATGACAGTTGCATTAGGCAGTTTAGTCTCAATATCTCCATGTAGTAATTCAGATAATTTTTCCGTGTCCTCTCCTACAAACACATAAGGTTGATTTAAAGCATTGAGTTTTTTATGCAACGCTTCTAAAGAAATATATTGGTCTTTTTCAATTGTATTTAATTGATTATTTTCATATTGATATAATCCTGTATATACCGCTTCACGACGAGCATCAAATATTGGTACAATAATTCTTTTATCATTCGTATCTATAGTAGCCGCTAATGCTTTTAACGATGAGACACCATATAATTTAGTATTCAAAGCATAGGCTAATGTTTTCGCTACAGTAACGCCTATTCTCACTCCTGTATAAGAGCCAGGTCCTTTTGCAACAACAATCCCATCTAATTCTTGTTTTTTTAAATTCGATTCATTAAATAAGGATTGAATACCAGGCATAAGTTGGCTCGAATGATCTTTTTTACTATTTGTTGTTTTTATTGCTAAAACCTCATCATCGTTCATCAAAGCAATTGACATGGGTTGATTTGAAGTATCAATTAACAGTAAGTTCATTGTCTATCTCTTCCTTTATTTTAGTATAATGATAGCCTTTTGCTGCTATATTAATTTGTCGTTGACTTTCATTTATAGTCGTAATATTAATCACTAAATACTCTTCTGGAAGGAACTCCTGTATAAATTGACTCCATTCAATTATTGTAACAGCGTCATCTTCAAAGTATTCATTAAATCCTAAATCTTCATCTGAATCTTCTAAGCGATAACAATCCATATGATGAAGTTTTAACTCCTTACCTTTGTATGATTTTATGATATTAAACGTAGGAGAATTAATATTACGCTTTACTCCTAGATATTTACCTATAAATTGAGTCAACGTTGTTTTACCAGCACCTAAATCTCCATTCAATAAAATGACATCTTTTGAACCAACATGCTTCATTAAAATTTTAGCAAAATGTTCCATCTCATCTAAATTTTTGATAGGTATCATGTATTGTTCTCTCTCCTCATGTTTATTTTACACTTCGTTATTTCATCTAAATTTAACTTAATAATTGTAACAAACTTTACTAAAAATTTCTCATTAATAAAACATAAATCATTCTTCTAAATTGTTAGAAAATTCTAAAAAGAGTATTGACTTTAATATCTGTTTAGTGTAAATTAAATTTATCAAATTTTTAAACAATTCTAACTATTCAAATAATCATCCATTCAAGAAAGGAGTATAATACCATGCAATCATTTACATATTCACTGTCACCACTAGAAAATTTAATTATTTTATTATACTCTTCAGGGCTGGAACTTTAGTAGCTTAATTTACTAAATGTTTAAGTCCTATTTCTCATTGAATGGGACTTAAAAACGTCCCAACTTTATTGGGGCGTTTTTTTATTTTAATAATTAGTAATTTATGGGGGAATGAATAAATGAGAAGTGACATGATAAAAAAAGGTGATCACCAAGCACCAGCAAGAAGCCTATTACACGCGACAGGAGCACTTAAAAGTCCTACTGACATGAATAAACCTTTTGTAGCAATTTGTAATTCATATATCGATATCGTTCCTGGACATGTTCATTTAAGAGAATTAGCTGATATTGCAAAAGAAGCGATTCGTGAAGCAGGTGCAATTCCTTTTGAATTTAATACAATTGGTGTCGATGATGGAATAGCAATGGGACATATTGGTATGAGGTATTCCTTACCGTCACGTGAAATTATTGCAGATGCGGCTGAAACTGTTATCAATGCTCATTGGTTTGATGGTGTATTTTATATTCCTAACTGTGACAAAATTACACCTGGCATGTTATTAGCAGCTGTTAGAACAAATGTCCCTGCTATCTTTTGTTCAGGTGGCCCAATGAAAGCTGGTTTATCTGCTCAGGGAAAAGCTTTAACTCTATCATCTATGTTCGAAGCAGTCGGAGCTTTTAAAGAAGGTTCAATTACTAAAGAAGAATTTTTAGATATGGAACAAAATGCTTGTCCAACATGTGGATCATGTGCAGGAATGTTCACAGCAAATTCTATGAACTGTTTAATGGAAGTCTTAGGATTAGCACTTCCCTACAACGGTACAGCTTTAGCAGTAAGCGATCAACGTCGTAAAATGATTAGACAAGCAGCATTCCAATTGGTAGAAAATATAAAAAATGATATTAAACCTCGTGATATTGTTACGAAAGAAGCAATTGATGATGCATTTGCTTTAGATATGGCAATGGGTGGTTCAACAAATACTGTACTTCATACATTAGCAATTGCTAATGAAGCTGGAATTGAATATGACTTAGAAAGAATTAATGAAATTGCTAAAAAAACGCCTTATTTATCTAAGATTGCACCAAGTTCTTCTTATTCTATGCACGATGTTCATGAAGCTGGCGGATGTCCAGCAATCATTAATGAATTAATGAAAAAAGAAGGAACCCTACATCCAGATCGACTCACAGTTACTGGTAAAACATTAAGAGAAAATAACCAAGGTAAAGAGATTAAAAATTTCGATGTTATTCATTCTTTAGATGCTCCATATGATAAAGAAGGTGGATTGTCCGTCTTATTCGGTAATATTGCTCCTAAAGGTGCAGTAATTAAAGTTGGTGGTGTTGATCCTTCAATCAAAGTATTTAAAGGAAAAGCAATTTGCTTTGATTCACATGATGCAGCTGTAGAAGCAATTGATAATAAAACAGTTCGTGAAGGTCACGTAGTGGTCATTCGATATGAAGGACCTAAAGGAGGTCCGGGTATGCCAGAAATGTTAGCTCCTACATCATCTATCGTCGGAAGAGGTTTAGGAAAAGATGTTGCTTTAATTACGGATGGACGTTTTTCTGGAGCTACTCGTGGTATCGCTGTAGGTCATATTTCACCAGAAGCAGCCTCAGGAGGTCCTATTGGTCTGATTAGAGATGGTGATGAAATTACTATTGACTTAGTAAATCGAACTTTAGATGTTAATCAGCCTCAAGAAGAATTGTATAAACGTAAAGAAGAACTTGAGCCTTTTAAAGCTAAAGTAAAAACAGGTTATCTTGCAAGATACACTGCTTTAGTAACCAGTGCAAATACGGGTGGTATTATGCAAGTCCCAGAAAATCTTATTTAAATTTAAGGAGCGATAAATATGTCAAAAACAAAGGAAAGTAATAAACAAACTGAAACACTTACAACTCGAAGCGGTTCTGACTTATTAGTAGAAGCACTCGTACACGAAGATGTTGATTTCATTTTTGGATATCCAGGTGGTGCAGTTTTACCATTATACGATACATTTTATGATGAAAAAATTAAACATATTCTGGCACGTCATGAACAAGGTGCTACCCATGCCGCTGAAGGATACGCACGTGTTTCTGGCAAACCAGGTGTCGTCGTCGTAACAAGTGGTCCTGGAGCTACAAATGCTATCACTGGTATTACTGATGCTTATTGTGATTCTCTACCCTTAGTCGTATTTACCGGACAAGTGGCAACCCCTGGTATTGGTAAAGATGCATTCCAAGAAGCTGATTTATTATCAATGACGACGCCAATTACAAAAGCTAATTACCAAGTTAAACATGTAGATGATATTCCTAGAATTGTTCACGAGGCATTCTATTTAGCAAATACTGGACGTAAAGGACCTGTAGTTATTGATTTCCCAAAAGATATGGGCGTTTTAACTTCTTCTGCTCCACTTGAAGAAGAAGTTCATTTACCTTCATATCAAGTAACTGAAAATCCAAATAAAGAAGATATTCAACAACTTTCTCAATATTTAAATCATGCAAAACAACCTGTTGTTTTAGCTGGAGCAGGTATCAATCACTCAAAATCAAATGATTTATTAACCGAATTTGTTACTCACCATCAAATTCCTGTTGTTACAACTTTATTAGGTCTAGGTGCTATTCCATATGAAAATCCCCTTTTCCTTGGTATGGGCGGTATGCATGGCTCTTATGCAAGTAACATGGCACTCACTGAATGTGACTTACTCATTAATTTAGGTAGTCGATTTGATGACCGTTTGGCTAGTAATCCTAACGAATTCGCACCAAATGCTAAAGTGGTACACATTGATATTGATGAATCAGAAATTAATAAAGTGATTCCTACAACACTCGGTATTGTTGCAGATTGTAAAAAAGTATTAGAAACATTAGTTACTGAACATCAAAGTCATGCTACATACAAAGAATGGGTAGACCATTGTTTAGATAATAAATCAAAACATCCATTTAAATACAAAGAAGCTAATGATACATTTTGTCGTCCACAAGAAGCGATTGAATATATTGGTAAAATCACAAATGGTGAAGCCATCATCACTACAGATGTAGGTCAGCATCAAATGTGGTCAGCACAATTTTATCCGTTTAAACATCATAGTCAATGGGTTACAAGTGGTGGATTAGGAACAATGGGATTCGGTATTCCTTCAGCAATTGGTGCACAACTCGCAGCTCCAGATAAAACAGTTATTTGTTTTGTAGGTGATGGTGGATTCCAAATGACCAATCAAGAAATGGCGTTATTACCTGAATATCATCTAAATGTAAAAATTGTTTTAATTAACAACGGTACATTAGGAATGGTAAAACAATGGCAAGATAAATTCTTTAATCAACGTTTTTCACATTCTGTTTTCAATGATCAACCAGATTTTATTAAAATGGCTGAAGCTTACGGTGTTAAAAGCTTCTTAATCGATCACCCTAATAAATTAAAAGCGCAATTAGATGAAGCTTTTAATTATGAAGGTCCTGCTTTAATTGAAGTAAGAATTTCTCCAGCGGAACCTGTAAACCCTATGATTCCTAGTGGTAAAGCTAATCATGAAATGGAGGGCCTAGAATGAACCGAACTTTAAAATTAAAAGTAGCTGACCAAGTCAGTACGTTAAATCGAATCACAAGTGCTTTTGTAAGATTACAGTACAATATCAATGAATTATATGTAAAACCTGCTAGTGAAGATGGCATATCTGATATGACAATCAAAGTTCATATTGAGGATGAAGATGTATATCGAATTTTAATTACTAAATTAAAAAAACAAGTCAGTGTTATTAATGTTGAAGATGTGAATGATTAATTCTTAGATGATGCGCTAGCATTTTACATCAATTATCATATTTAATGTCTAACATCATAAAGTTAATTATTACCTTTTTAATATTCGCAATTTTTGAAATTTTTTAACTAATGGAGGAAAGTATTATGACAAAAGTTTATTATGATCAATCAGTAGAAAAAGATGCACTACAAGGTAAAAAAATCGCTATTATCGGTTACGGTTCTCAAGGCCATGCACATGCTCAAAACCTTAAAGATAACGGTTACGACGTAAGAGTTGGTATTCGTCCAGGTAATTCATTTAATAAAGCTAAAGAAGATGGATTAGATGTTTATCCAGTGGCTGAAGCAGTTAAACAAGCAGACGTTATTATGGTATTACTTCCTGATGAAATTCAAGGTAATGTATATAAAAATGAAATTGCTCCAAATTTAGAAGCTGGTAATGCATTAGCTTTTGCACATGGATTTAATATTCATTTTAACGTCATCGAACCACCTAAAGATGTAGATGTCTTCTTAGTAGCACCTAAAGGTCCTGGTCATCTAGTAAGACGTACATTTGTTGAAGGTTCAGCTGTGCCAGCATTATTTGGCGTTCAACAAGATGCTACAGGTCATGCACGTGATATTGCTTTAAGTTATGCAAAAGGTATTGGTGCTACACGTGCTGGTGTTATTGAAACAACATTTAAAGAAGAAACTGAAACTGACTTATTCGGTGAACAAGCTGTACTTTGTGGGGGAATTCATAAACTGATTCAAAGTGGTTTCGAGACATTAGTGGAAGCTGGATATCAAAAAGAATTAGCATATTTTGAAGTACTACATGAAATGAAACTGATCGTTGATTTAATGTATGAAGGCGGTATGGAAAATGTACGTTATTCAATTTCAAATACTGCTGAATTTGGTGACTACGTATCTGGTCCACGTGTCATTACTCCAGATGTTAAAGATAATATGAAAGAAGTACTTAAAGATATTCAAAATGGTAATTTCGCTAATCGCTTTGTTAAAGATAACGAAAATGGATTTAAAGAATTTTATGAATTACGTGAACAACAACATGGTCATGAAATTGAAGCAGTGGGTCGTGAACTAAGAAAAATGATGCCATTCATTAAATCTAAAAGCATTCAAAAATAAAATGTAAGGAGATGTTAAAAATGGAAAGCCATATTCAAATATTTGATACAACGTTAAGAGATGGAGAGCAAACACCTGGTGTGAATTTTTCATTTGATGAACGTTTAAGTATTGCTAAGCAACTTGAAAAATGGGGAGTCGATGTTATTGAAGCAGGCTTCCCCGCTTCAAGTACTGGAAGTTTTAAATCTGTAGAAGCAATCTCTAAAGCATTAACTACCACTGCAGTGTGTGGATTAGCAAGATGTAAAAAATCTGATATTGATGCTGTATATGAAGCAACAAAATGTGCTGCTAAACCACGTGTTCATGTATTTATTGCTACTTCCCCTATTCATTTAGAGCATAAGCTAAAAATGACTCAAGAAGAAGTCTTAGAATCAATTAAGGAACATGTCAGTTATGCTAAATCATTATTCGATGTAGTACAATTCTCACCAGAAGATGCATCAAGAACAGATCAAGCATTCCTTATAAAATCTGTTCAAACAGCTGTTGATGCAGGAGCTACAATAATCAATATTCCAGATACTGTTGGATATAGTTATCCAAGTGAATATGGTGTCATTTTTAAATCTCTTATTACAAATGTTAAATCAGAAAAAGAAATTATTTATAGTGCACATTGTCATGATGATTTGGGTATGGCAGTAGCAAATAGCTTAGCTGCAATTGAAAATGGCGCGAAACGCATTGAAGGTACTGTAAATGGTATTGGTGAACGTGCAGGTAATACTGCATTAGAAGAAATTGCATTAGCACTATACGTTCGCAAAGATCATTATGGTATTGAAACAAAATTAAAATTAGAGCAAACTAAATTGACTTCAGATTTAATTTCTAGATATGCAGGCATTCGAGTTCCAAGAAATAAAGCAATTGTTGGTCAAAATGCTTTCAGTCATGAATCAGGTATTCATCAAGATGGTGTTCTTAAAAATCCTGAAACGTACGAAATCATGACGCCTCAACTTGTTGGAATAAGCAAAAACGAATTACCTTTAGGCAAACTTTCTGGTAAACATGCTTTTGCTGAAAAACTTAAAACGTTAGGTTATGACATTGAACCTAAACAACAAATCGAGTTATTCAAACAATTTAAAGCAGTAGCAGATAAGAAAAAATCAGTATCTGACCGAGATATTCATGCGATTATTCAAGGTTCTGAACATGAACAAAATGCAATTTATCAAGTAGAAACTTTGCAATTACAATATGTTTCAAATGGTCTACAAAGCGCTGTTGTTGTCATTAAAGATAAAAAAGGTCATATTTATCAAGATTCAAGCATTGGTACAGGATCAATTGTTGCAATTTACAATGCTGTTGATCGTATTTTTAAAAAGGATAGTGAACTCATCGATTATAGAATTGATTCAGTTACTGAAGGTACAGATGCACAAGCTGAGGTTCATGTTGAGCTTGTTATTGAAAATCAACATGTTAATGGTATAGGTATCGATCATGATATACTTCAAGCTTCTTGTAAAGCATATGTAGAAGCTCATGCTAAATATATTGCCCAAGATTTAGAGAAAGTAGGTAATAAATAATGACATATAAAATTGTTGCTTTACCCGGAGATGGCATCGGACCTGAAATTTTAAATGGAAGTTTAGAGTTATTAGAAATAATAAGTAAGAAATACAATTTCACCTATAATTTAAAAAGTTATGATTTTGGAGGAGCCGCCATTGATACACATGGCACTCCCCTTCCTAATGAAACACTCTCTGCCTGTCAAGAAGCAGATGCGATTTTATTAGGAGCAGTTGGAGGACCAAAATGGACAGATCCTAATAATCGTCCAGAACAAGGATTATTAGCGTTACGTAAAAAGTTAGGCTTATTTGCTAATATTCGTCCTACTAAAGTGACTGAAGGTACCAGTCAATTTTCACCTTTAAAAGAAGAGCGTGTTAAACATACAGACTTAGTTATAGTTCGTGAATTAACGAGTGGCATTTATTTTGGTGAACCTAGACATATGAATCATTCTGAAGCATTAGATTCTCTCACTTATACTAAAGCTGAAATAGAACGTATTGCTAAAGTTGCATTTGAATTAGCACGTACTCGTAGTAAAAAAGTAACTTCTGTAGATAAAGAGAATGTCCTTGCTTCAAGTAAACTTTGGAGAAAAACTGTTACTGAAGTAAGCAAGTCTTATCCGGACATCGAATTAAATCATTTACTCGTTGATGCGTGTAGTATGCATTTAATTACTCATCCTTCACAATTCGACGTCATTGTTACTGAAAATCTCTTTGGTGATATTTTAAGTGATGAAGCTTCAGTAATACCTGGTTCACTCGGTTTATCACCTTCGGCAAGTTTTAGTGAACACGGTACTAGACTTTATGAACCTATTCATGGTTCAGCGCCTGACATTGCTCATCAAAATCTTGCTAATCCATTTGGAATGGTATTGTCACTAGCAATGTGTTTAAGAGAAAGTTTAAATCAAAGTGTCGCAGCAGAAGAATTAGAACATGCTGTATATCATTTAATTAAAATTGGTAAAACAACAAAAGATCTTGGAGGACACTATAAAACTTCAGACATCTTTGAGTTACTAAAAAAAAGTTATCAATAAAGGGAGGTACATAAATAATGGCTCAAACATTATTTGATAAAGTTTGGAATAAACATGTCTTAACTGGTAAAGAAGGCGAACCTCAACTCTTATACATAGATTTGCATCTTATACATGAAGTGACCTCTCCTCAAGCTTTTGAAGGATTAAGACTTCAAAAAAGACAACTTAGACGTCCAGATTTAACCTTTGCAACTCTTGATCATAATGTTCCTACAATCGATATATTTAATATTAGAGATGAAATTGCTAATAAACAGATTACGACTTTACAGAAAAACGCCAAAGATTTTGGTGTACATATTTTTGATATGGGTTCAGATGAGCAAGGTATCGTTCATATGGTAGGTCCTGAAACTGGATTAACACAACCAGGTAAGACAATCGTATGTGGTGATTCACATACAGCAACTCACGGGGCATTTGGTGCTATTGCTTTTGGCATTGGAACAAGTGAAGTAGAACATGTTTTTGCAACTCAAACATTATGGCAAACAAAACCTAAAAATCTTAAAATTGAAGTTTCAGGTAAATTACAACCAGGTGTGTATGCTAAAGATATTATTTTACATTTAATCAATCAACATGGTGTAGATTTCGGAACAGGCTATGCACTTGAGTTTACTGGAGAAACCATTCAATCACTATCCATGGAGGGTCGAATGACAATTTGTAACATGGCAATTGAAGGTGGAGCTAAATACGGTATTATTCAACCGGATGAAACTACATTTGAATACATCAAAGGTCGACCATATGCACAGAACTTTAATCAATCTATTGGAGAATGGCAGAAACTATATTCAGATGAAGATGCTCATTTTGACAAAGTGATTACACTTGATGTAACCAATTTAGAACCTCAAGTGACATGGGGCACAAATCCAGAGATGGGTGTGAATTTTAGTTCTCCATTCCCAGAAATTCAAAATATTAATGATGAACGTGCATACAACTATATGGGACTAAAACCTGGTCAAAAAGCAGAAGATATCGATTTAGGTTATGTCTTTTTAGGTTCATGTACTAATGCTCGCCTATCAGATTTGATAGAAGCAAGCCATATCGTAAAAGGAAAAAAAGTACATCCTAAAATTACTGCTATTGTTGTTCCTGGCTCACGTACAGTAAAAAAAGAAGCAGAATCTCTAGGGTTAGACAAAGTATTTAAAGAAGCAGGCTTTGAATGGAGAGAACCTGGATGTTCCATGTGCTTAGGAATGAATCCTGACCAAGTACCAGAAGGTGTCCATTGTGCCTCAACAAGTAATCGAAATTTTGAGGGTCGACAAGGTAAAGGTGCACGTACACATCTTGTTTCTCCGGCTATGGCTGCAGCCGCAGCAATAAATGGTAAATTCGTTGACGTAAGAAAGGTGGTTGTATAAGTAATGGATATTCAACCTATCACCCAATACACAGGTAAAGTAGTCCCTTTGTTTAACGACAATATTGATACAGATCAAATTATTCCAAAAGTTCATCTTAAACGAATTACTAAAACTGGTTTTGGACCCTTTGCTTTTGATGAATGGCGTTATTTACCTGATGGATCAGATAATCCGGATTTTAATCTAAACAAACCAAAATATAAAGGTGCTTCAATTCTTATTACTGGAGACAACTTTGGTTGTGGTTCAAGTCGTGAACATGCTGCTTGGGCTTTAAAAGATTTTGGCTTTAATATTATTATTGCTGGTGGTTTTAGCGATATCTTCTATATGAATTGTACAAAAAATGGAATGTTACCTATTGTTTTAAATGAACAATCTAGAAAATATCTAGCCGATCAAAATAATATAACGGTTGATTTACCAAATCAAACTGTGTCAGCAAATCATCAATCTTTCCACTTTGATATAGATGAAACTTGGAAAGATAAACTTATAAATGGATTAGATGATATTGCTATTACATTAAAATATGAAGAATTAATAGAGAAATATGAGAAAACAATGTAAGGATGATAACAAATGGTTTTAAAGACAACGATAACAGCTACTGATGTAGACGAAGCTTATTTACGTATAAAAGATGTTGTGAAAGAAACACCATTACAATATGATCATTATCTTTCACAAAAATATAATTGTAATGTTTATTTAAAAAGAGAAGACTTGCAATGGGTACGCTCATTTAAATTGCGTGGTGCTTATAACGCTATTTCAGTATTAGACACACAAGCTAAATCAAAAGGTATTACTTGCGCAAGTGCTGGTAATCATGCCCAAGGAGTAGCTTATACTGCTAAAGCATTAAATTTAAAAGCTGTTATCTTTATGCCAGTGACAACCCCTCTTCAAAAAGTAAATCAAGTTAAATTCTTCGGTGCAGAAAATGTAGAAATCGTTCTAACTGGCGATACATTTGATGATTGTTTAAAAGAAGCTTTAGTTTATACAGATGAGCATCATATGACATTTATTGATCCATTCAACAATGTTTATACTATCGCTGGTCAAGGGACATTAGCAAAAGAAATTTTATTAGAAGCAAAAAAAGAAAAGATTCAATTTGATTATCTCTTTGCAGCTATTGGAGGCGGAGGTCTAATATCCGGTGTAAGTACATATATGCATGAACATAGTCCACATACACAAATCATTGGCGTCGAACCTGCCGGAGCAAGTAGTATGTATGAATCAGTAGTAGTTCAAAATAAAGTTGTAACTTTAGAACATATAGATAAATTTGTTGATGGCGCTTCAGTAGCACGTGTTGGTGATATTACCTTTAATATTGTCAAACAATACGTCAACGACTACTTACAAATTGATGAAGGCGCAGTATGTTCTACAATTTTAGATATGTACTCTAAACAAGCAATAGTAGCAGAACCAGCAGGTGCATTAAGTGTATCAGCTCTTGAATTTTATAAAGACAATATTATAGGAAAAACTGTAGTATGCGTAGTCAGTGGTGGAAATAATGATATTAATCGTATGAAAGAAATTGAAGAACGTTCACTTTTATATAAAGAAATGAAACATTATTTCATTTTAAATTTCCCTCAACGTCCAGGAGCTTTAAAAGAATTTGTTAATGATGTTTTAGGTCCTCAAGATGATATTACTAAATTTGAATATCTAAAAAAAGCTTCTCAAAATACGGGTACTGTTATTATTGGCATTCAGTTAAATAATCATCAAGATTTAGAACAATTAAAACATAATGTCGATGAATTTGATCCATCAAATATTTATATTAATGAAAATAAAATGTTGTATTCATTATTAATTTGAAATAATATTAAAAACTTCTTCAGTATATTATTGAAGAAGTTTTATTATTTTTATCATTTTTTAGTTTAATACATTTACTCCTCAATTCATTAGTTTCAAAAGATTTATCTAAATTTCGACATAAAAAAAGAGACCTC
>NZ_KV796475.1:0-16281 GCF_001809205.1 Staphylococcus sp. HMSC069E10
GCTGACTCAGATGCAGATGCAGATGCAGACAAAGGTCATAATAACAAAGCAGATAAATCAAATAATAACGAATTACCTAATACTGGTAATAATGATCAAAATAATGGCACATTATTTGGTTCATTATTTGCTGCACTTGGAGGATTACTCTTAGTTGGCAGACGTCGTAAAAACGAAAATAATGAAGAAAAATAATAGTTAGACTTCATATTTACACAATGAAATTTAAAACCAGGCCCTTCATGGCCTGGTTTTATTTTAAATACTATGATATGGATTGATAGAAATAAGATAAATAGTTATAAATAAGGAGGAAACTATGGAATTTGAATATAAACTAGAAAAATTATTAACTAAAGTAAATAATAAAACGAAAATTAATAATTATGTTTTTTTAAGTTTGGGTGCCCCTAATATCAAAGCCCAAGTTAAACTATTCAAAAAAACGAATTATCTTAAACAAAATATTTCGAAATTAGCACTTAAATTTAAAAAGAAAACAGGTCAGTTTCCAGAATGGATTAAATTAGATATTGTTACATCCACTGAAAAGGTTCAATTTAATGAATTGAAAAAAGCGTTGATTAATACACGACGAAATTATGTGGATTTTGGTATCGCATTTGATAGTCTATGGAATTTAGTCGTTTTACCTGAAGAAATTAATGCGAATGCTTTTATTCGACCAGATAATACAACTAAAGAACTATTTCTTTCTGATAAAAATATTAATAATTATTTACGTAAATACACGACTAACAAAAAGGCGTTTTCAAGTGAATTTTATAACGGAAAAGAAGTTGTTAAATTTTATACACAAGGCTTCTTTATAGATAATGAAGAAGTATATGAACTATACGACAATGGTTATAGAAAAGGTTTAAGAAAAGTAGCTCATTTGGAGAGTGAAATTGATCAATTAATTGAAAGCAGCACTCATTTCTTACAAAATATGTTGTTAGATAATGGTAAATATATTTATGGGTATTTCCCACATTTTGATAATGAAATTGGGTTCTATAATATACTAAGACATTCATCTTCTACATATGCCTTAATAGAGGGACTAGCATATTTAGGTGAAAGTTTGCAACCTGTTGAAAAAGCAATTGATTATGTTATTTCAAATCAATTACTTGAAGTTGAAGATAAAGCGTATGTCTATGATGATACGGAAGACACTAATGAAATTAAATTGGGACAAAATGCTTCATTTATATTCGCTGTATGTGAATATTTGAAATATGAGAATAACCCTAAATATCTTGAAGCTGCTCAAAAAGTAGCGAACGGTATTCTTTCAATGATTGATGAAGATACATATGAAACGACGCACTTATTGAATTATCCTGATTTAAGTGTTAAAGAAAAATTCAGAATCATTTATTATGATGGCGAAGCAGCTCTTGCTTTGTTGAGACTATATCAAAGAGATAAAAATGATTTATGGTTGAAAACTGTAGAAAATTTAATGGATCGTTTCATTGAAAAAAAATATTGGCAATATCATGATCACTGGTTAGGTTATTGTACAAATGAATTAGTTCAAATTAACCCTCAAGAAAAATATTTTGAATTTGGAATAAAAAATGTGAATACGTATCTAGATTATATTAAAAATCGGGAAACTACTTTCCCAACATTCTTGGAAATGTTAATGGCAACTTATAAATTAATACAGAAAGCTAAGGCAACAGGTTTCGAACATATCGTTCATCATTTAATAGATGAGCAACGACTGATTGATGTGATTTATACAAGGGCAGAGTATCAACGTGTTGGATTTTTCTATCCAGAAGTAGCAATGTATTTTAAAAATCCAAGTCGTATTTTGGGTAGTTTCTTTATCAAACATCATGGATATCGAGTCAGAATTGATGATATTGAACATTATGTTTCAGGTTATGTTCAATTTCAAAAAGCTTTTAAAAAATAAAATATACCCCTTATATTTAGTGAACACATACACTAAATATAAGGGGTATTATTTATTTTCTATATTTTAGTCTTGCGAAAGCATCGTGTTGGTGAATGGATTCTTCGTTTCGACATTCAATGTCAAAGCCATCAATCCAGTCAAAATCTACTAAATCTGCAGCAATTAAACGAATTAAATCTTCAACGAAACGTGGATTTTCATATGCACGTTCTGTTACGCGTTTTTCATCTGGACGTTTTAAAATTGGATAAAGAATAGAGCTTGCATTTGCTTCCATTGCATCTAAAATCTTTTCTTTGTAATCATCTATCATTTCAGAATTTTTATCTAAATACACTTTTACTGTTACAACACCGCGTTGATTATGAGCAGAGTATTCGCTAATTTCTTTAGAGCAAGGACAAAGTGTCGTTACAGTAGCTGTGATGGTAAGTTCTTTACGCGTTACTTGATCTTTATGAATTGCTAAACCGTAAGTAACATCAGCATTACCTACTGCTTTGATATGAGTTACAGGACTATAACGATCAAAGAACCATTTACCTGAAACGTCTACCCCCGCAGCATTTTGTTTCATATTGTCTTGTAATGTACGTAATACTTGATATAGTGTATCGAAATCAAGTTCTAAACCATTATTATAATGTTTCTCAACACTTTCTAAGATACGACTCATGTTAATACCTTTTTCATCTTTATTTAAGCTTGTTGAGAAACTAAATGTACCTGCTGTTTGAAATTGATCAATTTTAACAGGATATACTAAATTTTTAATACCCACTTCTTCAATTTCAAACAAGAAGTTTTTATGTGTACTTTGTAAGTCAGTCATTTCATTTTTAGTTGTAGGTTTTGTACCTTTGATAGGGTCTACTGAACCAAAATGTTTCCAGCGACCTTCTCGAGTAGATAAATCAAATTCAGTCATTCGTTTATTGTACCTCCTCTAATTATTTTAATTGTCGAAACGATACGTCCAATAAGGTTCGACTTCTAGAAAACTTTGTGTTTCTCCGTCAACTTCAGGGCTAGCTAATTGTTTTAAGAAAGGACCTGTTTGAGATTTATGAGCTTCAAACGCCTTTAATTTAATCTCTTTATATTGACTAATGTCATTTAATATATCAGGTTCTCCTAAAATATCCGGTGCATCATTACTGAATGCTACGAGTTGAAGTCTTGGACGCTCTTCTTTAGGCATACGTCCTACTGTTCTTACGACAGCTTCAGCTGTTGCTTCATGGTCTGGATGTACAGCAAATTTTGGATAAAATGAAATAATCACTGATGGATTTGTCTCCTCAATCAATGTTTTTACCATATCATCCATTTGCTCATGTGGCTCAAATTCTACTGTTTTATCTCTTAAACCCATTTTACGTAAATCAGTAATACCAATCACTTTCATAGCATCTTCTAATTCTTTTTCGCGAATATAAGGTAGTGACTCTCTTGTAGCAAAAGGGGGATTGCCTAAATTACGTCCCATTTGTCCTAATGTGAGACAGGCATAAGTGACAGGCACCCCGTTTTCGATATAACTTGCGATTGTCCCAGCAGATGAGAAGGTTTCATCATCGGGATGTGGAAATATCATTAGTACATGTCTTTCATCTTTCATGAATCTTCCTCCTCTATACTGTGAATGGCTGTTCACTGATTTCAATCGTTGCAGCCAATTGTCCTTCGTAATTAAATCCAGCTATTAAAAATTCATTATTATCATTGATTTCATAGTGAGTCAGGCCTTGCACATATACCCAACCGCCATCACGAAGTTTCAATCCAACACGAAATGGATCTTTGTCTCCGCCCTTTAGTTGCGCATGTTCATATGTGACTTGTATATTTCGTAAAAACGTACCTGCATTAAACACACGTTGATCAAAATGGTTAGCATATGCACCATTCGTCGTTTCAACATGCAAATAGACAGGTTTGTTTTCAAATGTAGTTAATAATCGTTGTACTTCTTCAGCTTTAATGGGTTCCAACACGTTCACTCCTTGCAACCATACAATGTGTGTATCTATCTATTTTACTAAAAAGAACGACTGAATTGTATATCTATGCTCAATTTATTTATAAATGAAGGAAAATAATTCGAAGTGATTTAAATGTTTAAAAATATTTAACACGGGTATCTATACTACTATGAATATGATACGAAAGGATGTTTGTAATGGAATTACAATTAGCAATCGATTTATTAAATAAAGAAGAAGCAGCAAAATTAGCTAAAAAAGTTGAAGAATATGTGGATATCGTAGAAATTGGTACACCTATCGTTATTAATGAAGGATTACCAGCTGTTCAACATTTAAATGAAAATATCAATAATGCGAAAGTGTTAGCTGATTTAAAAATTATGGATGCAGCAGACTATGAAGTAAGCCAAGCTATTAAATTTGGCGCAGATGTTGTGACTATCTTAGGTGTTGCAGAAGATGCTTCAATTAAAGGTGCGGTTGAAGAAGCACATAAACATGGTAAACAATTGTTAGTTGATATGATTGCTGTACAAGATTTAGAAAAACGTGCGAAAGAATTAGATGAAATGGGCGCTGATTATATCGCTGTTCATACTGGTTATGATTTACAAGCTGAAGGACAATCTCCATTAGAAAGCTTACGTACAGTTAAATCAGTCATTAAAAATTCTAAAGTAGCCGTAGCTGGTGGTATTAAACCTGAAACAATTAAAGACATTGTAGCAGAAGAACCTGACTTAGTTATTGTTGGTGGCGGTATTGCTAACGCAGATGATCCTGTAGAAGCAGCTAAACAATGTCGTGAAGCGATTGAAGGTAAATAAAATGCCAACTTTTAATAATTACCATTTAATATTAGAAGAGATTAATCATACGTTATCTCATCTAGATGATAATGATTATGGACGTTTTGCAAATGAAGTTGTTGGCGCATCTCGTATCTTTACAGCTGGTAAAGGTCGCTCTGGATATGTTGCTAATAGCTTTGCAATGCGTTTGAACCAACTAGGAAAAGATGCATCTGCAATAGGTGAAGCAACAACGCCATCTATTAAAGAGCATGATTTATTAATGATTATTTCCGGTTCTGGATCAACAGAACACCTAAGATTATTGGCTGAAAAGGCACATTCAGTTGGTGCTAAAATTGCTTTAATAACAACTAAAAAAGAATCTAAAATTGGCGATGTCGCTGATACAGTGATTGCTTTACCTGCAGGAACTAAACATGAAGCAGAAGGCTCTGAACAGCCGTTAGGTAGTCTATTTGAACAATCTTCACTCATCTTTTTAGATAGTGTCGTGATTGGATTAATGGATGCCTTTAATATTAATGAAGAAGCAATGCAAGACAATCATGCTAATTTAGAATAAATTAGTATGATTAAGAGAGTAGGGATTTCTAATTTAGAAATCCCTATTTTTGTGTATCATTTTAATAAAATCAACCATAAATATATATACAATAAAAAAAGATATATAATAAATAGTGAATTATGGAATTGTAAAAATGTAATAATTTAATGATTAAGATGCATAATACATATTATGTTAAAATATACCAATTACATTAAATATTAATGACACATTTTAATTTTATAAGGTAGGAATTTTATGATGGTGTTTAATAAAAAGCGTATTGAGGAGATATTAGAAGGTCATTGGGTGAATGAACCTTCAGAAAGCTGGCAAGTTAATAATGTTGTAGCAAGTTATGATCAAGCACGTGAAGATTATCGTCATCAACGACAATTATTATTTATTGCAATAGATAATGATACTTGGAATACGCATATCAAAGATACAGAAGATTAGAGTGATACGCATAATACCATTTTACATGTTTTGCCATATATTTCAGGTATTATCGTAAAAACTCCAATTCCTCAGCTTAATGAAGACATTCTTCAATTCGTGGTACAAGATACTTATGATGCACTAAATAAATTAGTACTTACTTCATATGATACGTCTGATGCTACTTTAATCGCTACTGTTGGTACGAATAATAAGGGCATTTATGTGATTAATGCATTATTTGAAGAACTACTATTAAAAAATAAGAATCAAATAGTAATTAAGAAAAAAGAGCTTGTAAGTCTTAACATGTTAATAGCTTTAGCAAGTACATCTGAACACACAGAGTATATTATTTCTAATGCAAGCAATCGTGCATTAATATCAAATCCACAGCAATTTGATAAGTATATTCCAGATATTTCTATTATTTCTTCTATAGAAGAAACAAAAAATCAAACAATAGATAATAATGTAGAATTATACACTTGACTCCTTGAAAATATGTTTGTTGATAGCATTGTTGTTTTAGATGGTGATAGTGAGGGTGTTGAAAAAATTTATTCTAAAATAGAAAGATTAAAATTAAATAAAATTACTTATGGAATTATTCCTAATTCAGATGTTTTTATTATGAGAAATAGGCAGTTAGGAGAATATTCACAAATTAAAGCAAAGATTATAGGAGAAAATTTAGATTTTCAAACTAAACTAACGGTCTAGATAATTTACGGTACATACTTAGTGGGCTTGCCACTCTAAAAATATTACATATACCTCTTTATATGGTAGTAAATCATTTGAAAAATTTTATACCATTAGAAGATCATCAACAAGCTACTCAGTACAACGCATTTAATGGAGATATTTATAATATTGTAGACAGCGATGCTCTACCAACTATAGAGGGAATGGTTGATTTATTAAGCATGTTACATAAACAACGTATTATTTCAAATGGGAGAACTATTGTCATTATTGGGGGTATTTCCGGACTAACTATGGAAAATGAAGAGAGTCAATATCAAGTATTAGCAGAAGAAATACTTCAATCTGATATTGATTTAGTCATTGGATTTGGGGAGGAAATGTCATACTGCTTAAAATATTTGCCTGAAATAAAAGTAGTAGGGGTATATACATCTGTTAATCAATTGGCACAAGTAACAGCGGCTATTTTAAAAAATGAGGATAATATTTTAATTAAAGGTAATGAGTCTTCAAAAGAATGGTCATTATTACAAGATTTAATTATTAAATATGCGACACAGCCTATTGAACCTTTAAATATTAAAGATGTTATGCCTCCTAGTGAGGGATATGGTGCAGCGACTTTTAATATGAAAACAGGAGAAAAGGTTGCTCAATATGGTAATCAATATGTGACTCAAAATCAAAGTGCAGGTAATTTATTAATTATACATCGTGTATTAAACTTATTATTTACTGAAAAATTAAACCGAAGTCAAACCTTCACACCAGATCCAGATAATGAAGCAATTACTGCAAGCCAACTAAAAAATGCTATTCCTCTTAAAAAAATGACGAAGTTACTTTGGAACACCTTTTATCAGCAGCAATCATTAATGACGCTTCTAATGCATTAATTATGTTGGCAAATAGTGTATTAGGTCTAGTGAAAATGGTTAAAAGCATAGTAAATGATTTAGGTATAAACAGTTCTATTGCAGAAAATATTACTGGTGAACCAGTAGAAGGTAGACTTCAAAAATTAACTTTAGATAACTTGTTTATGATAGGTAACTTATTGTTTACGAATTATCCAGCTGTAAGAGATATACTATCTCTTTCTAGTTATACATTTAAAAATGGCACATATAGAACAAAAAGTAATTTATATGATTATGGATTAATTACGCATGGATTATTCTATGGTGTCAATGATTCTATTGGTATTGTTCGTTCAAAAATTAATGGAGAAACCTATATTACTGTTGCTTTAGGAATTAGAAGTGCATTCCATAGAGATGCTATGATATATCAAACATTATCTAAAATAATGAATTCTGATATTCAAAAAACAAAATTAGAAAATATTAGAAAAATAAGAAAATCGACTTATAAAATAAATTTATTAGACGATACTTATTTTACTGATTCATATGTGAATCGTACAAATGATGAAAGCTTAAATAACTTTTTAATACATGGGACTCCATCGCATAGTTTTAAGGAGATTAGACCATTACTAGAAGGAGCGGACTTCAATATATGTATGTTAGAAACACCAATATTTAATATTGAAAACACATGCTTAGAGCAGCGTTTAAAAGATGTAAGATATTCTAATGAAAAAATACGCTTGAAATATTAAAACAAGAGGATATTGATTTAGTTTCATTAGCAAGTCCACATATACTGGATAGTGAAGAAAAATTAGATTGTACGTTAGAGTTATTAGAAGCATATGATATCTATAATATTAGTTCAAAAAATAAACAGATTGATGCTGAAAACCCATTCGTTATTTATGTTAATAATCAAAGGTATATGATTTTTAATGCGCACTTTTATCAGTCTGATAATTATTGTTTTTTAGTCGTTATGCTATAATAAATGAGAATGGTATTGCATGTTTAAATTCATTTATCTATGAGCGGATGAGCATAGCAAAACGAGAAGATGAAACAACCAAAATCATCGTTATTGCTCATTGAGGAGTAAAAACCCAGACTAATGAAAATGATATAAGACAACATATTCTTGCTCAAAGATTAAGTAAAGCAGGCGCAGATATTATCATTGGACATGGTGGTCGTAATATGAAAGGTATTGAATAAATAAACCAAACAACAGTGCTTTATGATATAGGTGTGTGTATCTTTAATAGTGATGATGATACAAGAGAAACTATACAACCTCCGTATAGTTTAATAACGCAAGTTAATGTGAATCCTAATCATACAATTGAATTGAAACTTTATCCGATTTATACGAATAATCATGCAACACTATGCCAACCAAGATTTGTTGACAAAAAAGATTTAATCATTGTTATACTCTACTGAAAAAATACGGAATGTTACCTAATATATCTATGAACATGACAATCAATACTATTTTAATATTTTTATATAAATAAATTATAAAATTTAGAGAGGAGAGAACTTATGATTTATGATAAAGAACGAATTGAACAATTACTAGAAGGTTACTGGTATCGAGAACCAAAAGAAGAGTGGTACGTTGATAATATAGATATTAATAAACAACAAATGATGAAATATTGTCAAAAAGGTTATAAAACTTTATTTATAGCTATTGATTCAGAAACATGGCATAAAGGATCTGGAAATACTGGCGTTTATGCTGGATGGGAAGATACACATAACAATTTAGAAGAATACAAATATTTTATGAGTGGCGTAATAGCCAGTAGACCGATTGAATATTTAGATGAAGATATTCCACAATTTATTATGAAAGATACCTATAGTGCAATAAAAAAACTAGGGGAATTTTCATTTTCCTTATTTAAAGGAAAAATGATAGGAATTACTGGTACCGCTGGTAAATCTACATGTAAAACTTTACTAAATGAATTGTTAGAAGTGAATCATACAGTTAATTCCACTAGAGGGAATCATAATACAAGAACTGGAGTGCCTCTTACGGTTGCTAATGCGATTAACAACCCTGATTATTTAGTTCTTGAAATGGCAATATCGAGTTTATGGATGAAAAGCGGAGGAATAGCAAAAACATATATTCCAGATTTAGCATTAATAACGTCAATAGATGGTGGACAAAATAAAACACCATATGAAACAGCTATTCTAAAGTCTAAAATCGCTGAAGGTATGCATCATAATGGGAAAGTAATATTAAATAGAGATATGAATGAATATTTCACTGTTAAAAGTACGATAGAAAAATATAATAAGAATATAGTGACTTATGGTTTTAATAATGAGTCAGACTCGATTATTGAAAGGTTTGAGGAGTATAAAGACTATACTCATGTTGAAGCTTCTATATTAGGTGAACCAGTATCATTTAACACTTTTCTATCTGGTAAAGCAATGATTGAGAATATTATTGGTGTTTTGACGATAATAAAATTATTAGATATCCCACTTGAAAGTATTATGTATAAATTAGAAAATTATCAACCTAACAATGGTGTACAAAATTTTGAGCATTACAAAAAAAATAATAGTGTTACATATACGTTAATTAATGATTCATGGAATGCAATGGGAATATCAATGCTTGAAGGTATTAAAGTTTTAAAAACTAAATCTCGTTTTTATAAAGGTAAAACTATTGCGATTTTAGGTAGAATAATTGGATTAGATAAGAATGAAAAAGAAGCAAAACGCCAACATGAGCTTATTGCGGAAGAACTAATTAATTCAAATATTGATTTAGTTTATGGGCATGGTAAAGAAATGAAGTATACTATGAAAAAATTACCTAAACGTATGATAGGTGGATATTATGAAAGTGCAGAGCTACTAGCATACGAAGTTGCTAATATTATAGAAGATGATGATTTAATATTAATTAAAGGATCAGTAAGAAATAGTAATTTTAAAAATGTAAAAAAACATCTCATTTTATATGCTAATTCAAATACTACCCATAAAGTTAATGCACATAAAGGTTCTAGTAAAGGTTACGGAGTAGCAACTTTTAGTGTAAAAACAAATGAGAAAGTTGCTTATATCGGGAATCAAGATGTAATTCAAAACCAAGGATTAGGTGGTATTTTAATTATTCATCATGTTCTTGATTTAATTTTCTCAAAAAAATTATCACTTAGTGATATATATAAGCCTGACAAACAAGCAATTAGAGAAAGTAAAAAGCCAAGGTCAATTCCATTAAATGAAAAAGATGAAATTACTTTAAATCAACTATTGACTTCAGCTATTGTTACTGCCTCGCCGAATGCTATTTTAATGCTAGCAAATACAGTTATAGGAAGTAATAGTGGTAGTTTGAAATATATAAAAGAAACTACTAAAGAAATAGGAGCAAATCCGAGAAGTGCACTGAATATAACGGGAAGAAGAATAAGTAATAAGATACAAGAATTAAGTTTGAATGATTTATATTTAGCAAGTAAATTATTATTTAATAAATATCCTTTTATTAAAGATATGCTAACAAAAAATAATTATGTGTTCAAAGATAAGTTTTATAAATCTGAATCTAATTTGTTTAATTATGGAATGATTACGCATGGTTTCTTCTACGGTCAAGATCACTCTATCGGTACAGTATTGTCTAAAATAAATGGTGAAGAATATATTACAGTCGTGTTAGGTGCTAAAGATGCGTTTCATAGAGATGAATTAATTTATAATTCAATTATGCAAGTTATACAGGGAAATCCTAAACATACTAAACGTGATTCGATTCGTAAGAAACGTAAATCACCATTTGAAATGAACATTATCGGGGATACTTATTTTGGTGAGTATTACACTAAAAAACGCCAAGCAAAAGATATCGATGATGCATTAACATCTAAAGGTCGACATTACAGTTTTGATGGTATTCGTGATTTCTTAAAAACAGGAGATTTTAATATATGTAATTTCGAGGCAGCGATTTCTGATGATGATAATGCTTATTTAAGACAACGTAAACCTTATGTTTTACATGCTTCTGAGGAAGAAACAGCTCGTGCTTTAAAAAAAGAATATATTCATTTAGCCACGCTTGCTAATAATCATTTAATGGACTGTAACGTAGAAGGATTAAACCGAACAATTAAACAGTTTGAAGCAGAGAACCTATATACAATAGGTGCTGGAAATACTCAAGAAGAAGCAGAAAAGCCTTTTGTACTTAACTATAATGGTCAAAAATATACAATATTTAATGCATATTGGTATCGACGTCCTATGTATAGAGAATACGATTTTTATGCAATAGGAAATAAACCCGGTGTTGCTTGTATTAATCCTTCTTTGTATAAGCAAATTTCTAAAGTGAAAGAAGAAGGTGCTAAAGTGATTGTCATTGCTCACTGGGGTGTCGACTTTAGTAAAGTTCAGATAAAACAACGGGAATATGCACAGTTATTAGAAGAAGCGGGAGCAGATTTAATTATTGGTCACGGTGCACATATGATGCAAAGTATTGAGAAAATTAATGGAACTACTGTAGTGTATAGTATCGGCAACGGAATATTCAATAGTAATGGAGAATATGATCAACGTTTTGTACCTCCATACAGTTTTATTGCACGTCTTACTATCACTCCTGAAAATGACTTATCCTTGAAACTTTATCCAATTTATAGCAATAATAAAGAAACATTTTGGCAACCACGTTTTTTAACTGAAGATGAGTTTAAACATTGTAGTCAAATGCTTAAACAATACGGTTCAATTGAAACTATTAAAAAAGGTTATGACCAACATTATTATTACGATATACCGCTTTGATGAAACAACACTCTAATTATTAGTTAAAAGAACTAATAGTTAGAGTGATTTTTTTATGTGTTATTTTTCATATAATGTTAATATAATAATTAATCCAGTTAACATTTAGAGAGGGTCATATGTTAGAAATACTAAATAAATTAAATCACTATTCAATAGAACAACCAGATATGATTGCACTATCGTTCGAAGAAGATGTATTGACATATCAACAACTTTATACAGAAATACAGCAATTAAAATCAGTCTTCATGCATTTACCGAAAGGGTCCCGAGTAGGATTGTTAAGTAAAAGTCCTTTACATAATATGTTGAATTATTTTGCAATATTAGAACAAGGAAGTATTCCATGTTTTCTAGATGACCAATGGTCTGAAGTAACAATTCATCAACTGATTGAAACGTATCATATTGACTATCTTGTTGATGAACAGCATAGACTGACAAAGACAAAGTCTTCTGAAACATATCCAACATATTTAAATGAGCAGTCACAAGTCCATCAACTATTACATATTGGTTTTACATCTGGGACAACAGGGTTACCTAAAGCATATTATCGAAATGAGCCATCTTGGCTTGCGTCATACAAAGAAAATGAAAAGCTACTTCGTCATAAAGAAAACATACTTGTAGCACCGGGACCACTTGCACATTCATTGTCTTTATACACTTGTATTTATGCGTTATATACAGGGAGAACATTTATTGGACAAACCCGTTTTAATGCGACTAAGCTCGTTAGCAAAATGAAACAACAAACAACAAATAGCGCATTATTTCTCGTTCCAACAATGCTACATGCAATAACAAAAATAAATCACGATCACCTACATTTAACAACTATTTTAAGTAGTGGCGCGAAACTTTCTTCTTCGTTGTTTAAGCGTATAGCCGAAACATTTCAGCATGCTAATATTATTGAATTTTTTGGAACGTCAGAAGCAAGTTTTATTAGTTATAACATTAACCGTAAAGCTTCTGTTGATTCAGTGGGATACATATTTCAAAATGTAACGATTGGTTTAGAGGAAAAAGACAATAATCATATAGGGTTATTAAATGTAAAAAGTAATATGATATTCTCTGGGTATGTAAATCAATCTGTCATATTACCTGAAACATGGATTAAAACAGGTGATTACGCTTATATAAAAGATAATCAATTGTATTTAGTAAGTCGTCAAAATGAACGATTAATTATTGGAGGTAAAAATGTTTATCCTCAAGTTATTGAACAAATGATAAAAAATATTGATGGAGTAGAAGAAGTAATTGTTATAGGAGAACCGCATCCACGTTTTGGTGAAATAGCGGTTTTACTATATACAGGATCGATAGAACTTAAGTACCAAACTGTGCGACAACATATTATGAAAGTTCTATCACGATATGATGTACCTTCCAAATTGATAAAAGTAGACAGGATGAAATATACCCAAAGTGGCAAAGTTGCTCGAAATAAGATGTGTACTGCCTATGTAAAAGGAGACTTTAAATTATGAACCAACCGGTTATTGTATGGGCGAAGCGTACACCTTTTGGCAAATACGGTGGGAAATTGAAACATTTAGAACCCGAAACATTACTCATGCCCTTATTTGAAGAAATGAATTCAATTTTTCCTAAAATAATACCTCATATAGATGATGTAGTGATTGGAAATATCGTAGGCAATGGTGGAAATATTGCCCGTAAAGCCTTATTAGAAGCAGGTCTAGCTGAGAGCATTCCAGGTGTTACAATGGACCGTCAATGTGGCTCAGGGTTAGAAAGTATTATATATGCATGTCGAATGATTCAAGCGGGTGCAGGTCATATTTATATAGCTGGAGGAGTAGAAAGTACAAGTCGTGCTCCTTGGAAGATTAAACGCCCTCAATCAGTGTATGATACCCAATTACCAGAATTTTATGAGCGTGCCTCTTTTGCACCAAAAGGTCAAGATCCAAGTATGATAGAGGCGGCTGAAAATGTTGCGCAATATTATCATATTACGCGTAAACAACAAGATGCCTTTGCGATACGTAGTCATCATCTCACACATCAATATTATGAGAATGGAAGTATAAGTGATGAAATCGTACCTTTAAACATCAAAGGTCATTTATTTGATAAAGATGAAAGTATTAAGCCAACACTTACTGAACAACGATTAAATCGATTACGTCCTATACTAGCTAACGGAACAGTAACGGTTGGAAATAGTTGCATGAAAAATGACGGCGCTGCGCTTGCACTCGTTATGAATCAAGAAACGGCATTACAATACGGAATATCAGAGGGAATGATGTTTACAGATGCAGTGACAATAGGTGTCAATCCGAAACGACTCGGTATTGGACCAGTGCCTGCCGTAACAAAATTACTTAAAAAACAAAATTTAAAAATAAGTGACATTGATGCAATAGAACTTAATGAGGCATTTAGTTCACAAGTTTTAGCTTCAATTCAAGAGTTAAAATTAAATATTAATCAAGTCAATCAGTGGGGTGGAGCCATTGCGTCTGGTCATCCTTATAGCGCAAGTGGCGTAGCGTTAATCACTAGGTTATTAAATATGACACATTGGAAGCGGGGAGTTGCTACGATGGGGATTGGAGGAGGAATGGGGAATGCGATACTCTTCGAACGATGGAGCTTGTGAGAAAATAGAAATATATTTTAATGAACAAGAAGTAAGAGCGTATTGCGAAGTAGTTGAAAGAACGTATAAAGGTGTGGTGCCTTTACTCATGTGTGCAAACGTCTGGCCAAAATTTAAGTTGTTTCAAAAGTTTGAACAAGAACATATTCTTCTTGTGCGAACAACATGTGAAGAATTTGAACCATTAAAATGTAGGCTAAAATACGAGGCGTACTTAACACATAAAAGTACGAAAAAGTTTAAAACATATATCCAATATATCTACGAGTTAAAAATATATAAAGATAATAGACAATGTATATTTATTAGGCAAACGTTTATAAAAAAGGAGGTAAATGATGAAGTTTAGTCATGATAAAGTAAGTCATTACCTTCGACTTGTTAATGATAAAAATGA
Source organism: Staphylococcus sp. HMSC069E10 (assembly GCF_001809205.1). Classification (NCBI taxonomy): domain Bacteria; kingdom Bacillati; phylum Bacillota; class Bacilli; order Caryophanales; family Staphylococcaceae; genus Staphylococcus; species Staphylococcus sp. HMSC069E10. The sequence goes on from NZ_KV796475.1 coordinate 15,194, forward strand.
GCTTCATTCAACCATTGTTCCTGGTCAACTGGTAGTGGATTGTGTATTAGCGTATTTTCAAATAGAGTGGACACAATTTAATGTTAAGTATAAAAGGACTATAGATATAGATGAAGAAGTGACCTTCAAAAAAGTGAGTCATAATGAAATAAACGTCTTTGGTTTAAATGGTGAAGAAAAAATAGTTATTGTTAAGAAATCTTAATTTTTCTTGATGATAACTATTTTTATTTTTGGTTATTAGTATTTATATTTTTTAATCATTTATTAATTATGTAACATACAAGTGGAGAATTTATATCCATGAATGTTAATAAAGATAAAATGAACATAGTTAGTGCTCAAAAAGCGAGAAAAACTGTTTTCGCAACAAGTATTGGTAATGCTATGGAGTGGTTTGAATTTGGTGTCTATGCCTATATTACAGCATAAATAAAACGATAGCGTTAATGTTAGTATAACTTAAAGTTTCTCTCTAAGTTTCCAAAAGGGGACATTCTTGGCTAACATTAACGCTATTTTATTAGGGTGAGCTTTTGAATAATTAATGACTTTTTAAAGTTTTGAGTATTAGGGGCATCTTAACTTTAAAAAAGATTTTGAAATATTCGTTTGTTTTCGTATTCAATTACGAAAAACACTTTTTAATTTTTGAAATGTGATGAATAACTTAATTCATGTTATCAACGTCACTTTCTAGTAGAGAGAGCAATTTATAGATGTCATTTTTACTAAACGTTTCATCGAATTTTACCGTAATCGTCTTGAAGGTCTTTGTAATGATTTCGTATATTGGGATACCGTTTTCTATATTTTGCTTGTAGATAATCATGTTGTTAATTCCTCCTTTGTCTCTCTACACTTAATATAGTAATGGATTTGATTATAAAAAACATGAGTCTATGGTACTAACTTTTATTGCAACGGACTGTGTAGAGCATACTACGACTAAATGCCTAGAAGATATAAGAAAAGCTTTTAATCTTAGTGTGACCAAACTATTATACACAAGATTAAAAGCTTTAGAAGTGCTTATATTTCTTTAAAAAATACAGCATAGACAGTAGCTGATTGAATTGAAAGTGCGC
>NZ_KV796476.1:0-1767 GCF_001809205.1 Staphylococcus sp. HMSC069E10
CAAAATACTTTGTATTTATATGTAATTTTACATTGAAATACTTAAAAAAATAAGGCACTTTCGTATAATTTAATAAATATCACTAAACTAAATTAACGAGGTGCCTTATGTATAAAGATTATAACATGACTCAACTTACTCTACCATTGGAAACTTCAGTTCTTATCCCCACAAATGATATGTCACGACATGTCAATGATATTGTAGAAACAATTCCTAAAACTGAATTCGATGAATTCAGACATCATCGTGGTGCAACCTCATACCATCCAAAAATGATGTTAAAAGTCATTCTATATGCCTACACACAATCTGTGTTTTCAGGTCGTAAGATAGAAAAATTACTTAATGATAGCATCCGGATGATGTGGCTATCACAAAATCAAAAGCCTTCTTATAAAACGATTAATCGATTTAGAGTCAATCCAAAAGTAGATGCTTTATTAGAATCATTATTTATTCAATTTCATAGTCAGTGTTTGAAACAACATCTTATAGATGATCAGGCCATTTTTATTGATGGTACGAAAGTTGAGGCGAATGCCAATCGATATACATTTGTATGGAAAAAGAGTATTCAAAACCATGAGACAAAAATGAATGAAGATTCTAAAGCACTCTATCATGAATTGATAACAAATAAAATCATACCTGAGATTAAAAAAGATCACGATAATGACTTAACAAAGGAAGAAATAGATTTGATTGGTAGTCATTTGGATAAAGAAATCGAAGATTTAAATCAACATATCGATAATGAAAAATGTACTAAAATAAGAAAACAAATACGGCTCAAAAGAACTAAAATTAAACAATACAAAAAGCAAATTAATGATTACTCTGGGCGAAAGCATAAATACGACGTCCAAAAATCTATTTTAAAGGATAGAAATAGTTATTCTAAAACAGATCATGATGCCACATTTATGAGAATGAAAGAAGATCATATGAAAAATGGACAACTCAAGCCAGGTTATAATTTACAAATAGCGACAAATTCTCAATTCGTTTTATCTTATAATGTGTATCAAAATCCGACTGATACAAGAACGATGATACCATTTTTAAATTTAATTCAAGAGACCTACGGTCATTTACCTGAATATATTGTAGCTGATGCAGGTTATGGTAGCGAACCCAATTATATGGCAATTATAGATGATTTTAATCGAATACCACTTATAACCTACGGTATGTTTATAAAAGATAAAACTAAAAAATATAAAAGCGACATCTTTAACACTCAAAATTGGGATTATGACGAAATTAACGATGAATATATTTGTCCAAACAATAAGCGATTGGGTTTTAAAAGATATGCCTATCGCCATGATAAATATGGGTTTAAGAGAGACTTCAAATTATATGAATGTGATGATTGTTCAGAATGTCCTCTGAGACACCAGTGCATGAAATACAATTCAAAAACGAATAAAAAAATAATGAAAAATTATAATTGGGAATATTTTAAAGCCCAAATTAATAAAAAGCTTTCAGAACCAAAAATAAAAACCATCTACAGTCAAAGAAAAATTGATGTGGAGCCTGTTTTTGGATTTATGAAGGCTATTTTGGGTTTCACTCGAATGTCCGTTCGAGGGATAAATAAAGCCAAAAGAGAACTAGGATTTGTGCTAATGGCACTTAATATAAGAAAAGTAACAGCTCAACGAGCTGAAAATAATCAAAAAAATTATAAAAAAGACAATTTCTATATTATTTCAATAGAAATTGTCTTTTTTCACTTATCTAGATACTTTATGTCCC
>NZ_KV796477.1:0-15098 GCF_001809205.1 Staphylococcus sp. HMSC069E10
AAGAAGAAACAGATGCACTTGCAGCACAACATCGTGCAATTCAAAATGAATCAGCAATAAATCAATTATCTAATCCAGCAAGAAGTCATCAAACTCAAAACAGCGAAAATGAGTCACAAGCTTCTAAAATTGCATCGGCAGCTAGAACTAAGCAAACTAAGTTAAAAGATAATAAAGATGTAGCAAGTAATACTCGAAAATTATTTGAGGAGGCACCAATAACATCTTCTAAATATGATAAAGTGCCTAATTTGATAACTAAAAATCATAAGTCATTTAATAAAGATGAAGAAATAACAAAAAATAAACAAACTCACCATGATGCTAAATTTGAAAAAGGAGTTATTACTCACCAACATCAACCATCTCAATCAAATTCAAATCAAAAAAATAAAAAACATAATCAAAAACGTAAAAATCAGAATCAAAAAAATAAAAATAAAAACAAAACGCCAAAGCAACAACAAAGAGCTGAAAAAGCAAATAGTAAAATAGAAAAACGTACATTTAATGATTAATATTTTTAAAAGAGCAGTGTAATATTTTACATTGCTCTTTTAATTCTTTATATAGTATTATTAATTATATTAATTTTAATAATTCAGAAATATTAGAAAATTTATTCGATTTATAGTTGAACATTTTTAATGTAATTGTTAGAATACTATCTAAATACAATTATTTTACCGCTTTAAAGTAATATAATTCAGTATAGTAAAATTTATTGAGGTGAGTATGAATGTCTACAAAGTTAGAACAATACAGGGAAGAGATAATTTCAATTAATAATCAAATTCTAGACTTATTATCAAAAAGAGGGGAATTAGCTCAAAAAATAGGAGAAGAAAAAATTAAGCAAGGTACTAAAGTTTATGACCCTCAACGAGAAAAAGAAATGATTAATGAATTAATGGATCGTAATAACGGACCATTTAATGATAATGTAATTAAACAATTGTTTAAAGAAATCTTTAAAGCGTCTACTGATTTACAAAAATCAGAAAATGAAAAGCACTTATATGTTTCAAGAAAATTAAAACCGGAAGATACAATTGTAAAATTTGATAATGGTGGAGTTATTGGTGATGGAAATAAATCATTTGTATTTGGTCCATGTTCTGTTGAATCTCAAGAACAAGTTGATGCAGTAGCTCGTGATTTACAAGCCAAAGGTGAGAAATTTATTAGAGGCGGTGCATTTAAACCAAGAACATCACCATACGATTTCCAAGGATTAGGAATTGAAGGGCTTAAAATATTGAAAAATGTTAAAGATAAATTCAATCTTAATATTGTTAGTGAAATTGTAAAGCCAGCTGATTTCGAAATTGCTGATGAATACTTAGATGTCTTCCAAATTGGTGCAAGAAATATGCAAAATTTTGAATTACTTAAAGAAGCTGGACGTACAAATAAGCCAATCTTATTAAAACGTGGTTTATCAGCTACTATTGAAGAATTTACATTTGCAGCTGAATACATTGCTTCTCAAGGTAATAAAAATATTATTCTATGTGAACGTGGTATTCGTACTTATGAAAAAGCTACTCGTAATACACTTGATATTTCTGCCGTACCTATCTTAAAACAAGGTACTCACTTACCAGTAATGGTAGATGTTACGCATAGTACAGGACGTAAGGATATTATGTTACCAACTGCAAAAGCAGCACTTGCTGTGGGTGCAGACGGAGTAATGGCAGAAGTACATCCAGATCCATCAGTAGCTTTAAGTGATAGTGGTCAACAAATGGATTTAAATGAATTTGATAAATTTTATAATGAATTAAAGCCATTAGCTGACATGTACAATTCTAAACAACTTAAATAAAACATCATACTTTAATTTACTAGCTATTCATTTTTACTAAAATATAGGGCAATATAGAAAGTTTTATATTTAACTTCTATATTGTTCTTTTTTAGTTAAAACGAATAGTTTTATTTTGATTTTATTAAATCTATTAACTAAAATTTGACACAATTGTGAATATAAGTCTTATATATTTGACACATAACCAATTTATGATAAACTTTGAAAATGAAATGAAAACACGTTATAATAATAAATGAAACGCTTACAAGGAGGAAATTATGACGGTAACTATATATGATGTAGCTAGAGAAGCTCGTGTATCTATGGCAACTGTATCACGAGTAGTTAATGGCAATCAAAACGTAAAACCAGAAACACGTAAAAAAGTAAATGATGTTATTCAAAGATTAAATTATAGACCAAATGCTGTTGCAAGAGGACTAGCTAGTAAACGTACAACTACAGTAGGCGTTATTATACCAGATATCTCTAATATTTATTATTCTCAACTTGCTAGAGGTATTGAAGATATTGCAACAATGTATAAGTATCACTCTATCATTTCTAATTCAGATAATGATTCAGAAAAAGAAAAAGAAATTTTTAATAATTTGTTAAGTAAACAAGTAGATGGCATTATCTTTTTAGGTGGTACAATTTCTGATGAAATCAAAGATTTAATTAATCATTCTTCAGTTCCAGTTGTAGTATCTGGCACAAATGGTAAAGATGACAATATCGCATCTGTTAATATCGATTTTGCTAAAGCTGCCAGAGAAGTTACAGAACAACTTATTAAAACAGGCGCAAAAGATTTTGTACTTGTAAGTGGAGATTATTCTAAAAAGGCTCAAGAAGATGTACTAAGTGGTTTGAAAGATGCTTTAAACAAACATCAATTAAAGTTAAATAACACTATAGAATTATCAGGTTCAGAAAGCTATAAAGACGGAGTGAATGTTTTTGAAAAATTAAAAAATAATTTACCTGATGCTATATTATCTATTAGTGATGAACAAGCAATTGGTATTTTGCATAGTGCTCTTGATGCTGGAATAAAAGTTCCAGAAGAACTACAAATCGTTAGTTTTAATAATACGCGTTTGGTAGAAATGGTTAGACCTAAACTATCTAGTGTCATTCAACCATTGTATGACATCGGAGCAGTAGGTATGCGTCTTCTTACTAAATTTATGAATGAAGAAGACATTGCAGAACCTAATGTAGTTTTGCCACATAGAATTGAATATCGAAATACTACTAAATAAAGTAATGTAGAAAAAAGGATAAAATGAATAATTTTATCCTTTTTTAATATATAAGTTACTATAATATAATTATGTAAAACTTTTAATATTACTAAATTTATTTTTAAGGAAATTAAATATTTTTGTAAACGCTATCAAGTATTCGACATATATTTGTTTGTTAGTTATTATAAAGTAGTAAGATGATTTGGTAGTTATTTCTAAATATCTTATTACATAAAATTTATTTTAAACAAGGGGTTGAAATAATTTGGCACATTTATCAGATTTAGATATTGCTAATCAATCAGAATTAAAACCAATTGGAGACATTGCAAAAAAAGCAGGAATACCTGAACATGCTTTAGAGCAATATGGACACTACAAAGCTAAAATTGATATTAATCAAGTTCAATCAAAAGAAGAAAAAGGTAAAGTTGTCTTAGTAACTGCAATGAGCCCTACACCAGCTGGTGAAGGTAAATCAACTGTAACAGTAGGCTTAGCTGATGCTTTTAATGAGTTAAATAAAAATGTAATGGTCGCTTTACGTGAACCTGCTTTAGGACCAACTTTCGGAATTAAAGGTGGCGCCACTGGTGGGGGATATGCGCAGGTTTTACCTATGGAAGATATTAATTTACACTTTAACGGTGATTTCCATGCAATTACAACAGCGAATAATGCATTATCAGCATTTATAGACAATCACATTCATCAAGGTAATGATTTAGCAATTGATGTACGTCGTGTTGAATGGAAACGTGTACTTGATATGAATGATCGTGCATTACGTAATGTCATCGTTGGGTTAGGTGGACCAACTAACGGTGTTCCACGTGAAGATGGTTTCAATATCACTGTAGCATCTGAAATAATGGCGATTTTATGTTTAGCTCGTAATATTAATGATTTAAAAGAAAAAATCAGTCGTATTACAGTTGGTTATACTCGTGAACGTAAACCAATTACTGTTGCAGACTTAAAAGTTGAAGGCGCTCTTGCAATGATACTTAAAGATGCAATTAAACCTAATTTAGTACAAACTATTGAAGGAACACCAGCACTTGTACATGGTGGGCCATTTGCTAATATTGCTCATGGTTGTAACTCGATTTTAGCAACTGAAACTGCACGTGATTTGGCAGATATTGTTGTTACAGAAGCAGGCTTTGGTTCAGATTTAGGCGCTGAAAAATTTATAGACATCAAAGCACGTGAAGCAGGCTTTGAACCTTCTGCAGTTGTCCTAGTAGCTACTGTTCGTGCGTTAAAAATGCATGGAGGTGTTGCTAAAGATAATCTAAAAGAAGAAAATGTCGAAGCAGTTAAATCTGGTATTGTTAATTTAGAGCGTCATGTTAATAATATTAGAAAATTTGGAGTAGAACCTGTGGTTGCTTTAAATGCATTTGTACATGATACTGAAGATGAAACTGAAGCAGTTAAAGCTTGGGCTAAAGAAAATAATGTACGAATTGCCTTAACAGAAGTATGGGAGAAAGGTGGTAAAGGTGGCGTTGATCTTGCTAATCAAGTTCTTGAAGTCATCGATCAACCACAAGAATTTAAATTCTTGTATGATTTAGATCAATCATTAGAAGAAAAAATTGAAACAATTGTAAAAGAAATCTATGGTGGTTCTTCAGTAACGTTCAGTAAAAAAGCAAAAAGACAATTAAAAGAATTTACCGACAATGGATGGGGCAAATATCCAATCTGTATGGCTAAAACACAGTACTCATTTAGTGATGATGCAACCGCTTTAGGCGCACCAACTGATTTTGATATAACTATCAGAGAATTAGAAGCTAAAACAGGCGCTGGATTTATTGTTGCATTAACAGGTGCAATTATGACAATGCCGGGATTACCTAAAAAACCAGCGGCATTAAACATGGATGTCACTGATGAAGGTCATGCAGTAGGATTATTCTAATTTAGATTAAAGAAAAAACGTTTGAGACTTTTACTGTCTCAGACGTTTCTTTGTTTTACCAACAAATTTCATCATTTTGTTGGTAAAACTGCATGTGAAAAGACAAGTAATTTAGCGGCAAAACCAATTAAAAGACGAATTTCAGGTAATTTAAATGATATATCGATATTTTGTGTTATTACTATCATACATTTATTTTAAAAGTCTTTTAAATTCAATACTCATAAACTATTTAAATTAATATAAAGTGCGATAAAAGATATTGATTGATTCATTGAGGCTTAGTTAATAAATGATCATAAATAGTATATTGTTTTGCCTGTTGATATGTCTTTTTAGTAATTACCCCTTCCACTAGCATTCGTTTTAATACATAATGCTGACGGTCAATACTAATTTTAACTTCGTTATAAGCCTTCAAATCACCATTATTTTCATACGGTGTATACGTATAAGGACTTTGCAATAAGCCAACAAGATAAGCGGATTGTGCAACATTTAACTTGGAGGGGGGAACGTTAAATAAACTATAGGAAGCAGATGCAATTCCAGTTATATTTGCACCATTATAATCGCGTCCAAACGGTACAATATTTAAATATGTATAAATAATTTCATTTTTAGATAATATTTTTTCAAGACGCATCGCTAATATAATTTCATTTGCTTTACGACTATATGTTTTTTCATTTGTTAAGACTTGATTCTTTATTAATTGTTGTGTAATTGTACTTCCGCCAGAACGAGAATTTAAACTTAAAACATCTTGTATCATTGCTCTTATTAACGCTTTTGGTAAAATTCCATCATGTTTAAAAAATAATGTGTCTTCAGAAGATATTAATGCTTTAATTACGTTTGAATTTACATGTTTTGGACCTACGATGAGAGAGTTTTGAGAATGATCATACTCAGTTAAAATATTTTTATCGTGATTCAAAATCTCATCACCTGAAAAGTGTAGTACGCGGTGTTTCAATTCAGTATCACTTATATTTGAAGCTTCTTGAGTAAGATGATGAAAATAAGTAGCAGTACCAAGAACAATAAGTATAGAACCTAAAACTATAATACTCAAAAGGCCTACCATAATATGTTTTATAAATTTATAATTTTTTTCAAACGTTTTAAATTGAATATCTTTAAATAATAATTTCATGGTAGTCCTCCTCAAATTAAATACAGTATATCATATCTAGCATATTTGACTTTTAGAAGAGGTTTTTTTATAATTATTATCAATTCAATATGTATTGAATAAGAGGAGAAGTAATATATAAATTAACTTAACAGAGAGTTAGTGGATGCTGTGAACTAACATGTGTTTATATATGAATACACCTCATACTTATTTATTCAACGTTTATTAATGAGCGTATCATTAATAGAGTAAACAATTCTATTTGAATTGTTAAGTATGGTGGTAACGTGCATAAGCGCCCTTACATTGTTGTGAGGGTGCTTTTTTATTTAATAAAAATAAATTTTATAGGAGGATATAACTATGTCAAATGCATTACTAGAAGAATTACAATGGAGAGGTTTAATTTATCAACAAACTGATGAACAAGGTATTGAAGATTTATTAAATAAAGAACAAGTAACGTTGTATTGTGGTGCAGATCCAACTGCTGATAGTTTACATATTGGTCATCTTTTACCATTTATGACATTACGTCGATTCCAAGAACATGGTCATCGTCCAATAGTACTTATTGGTGGAGGCACTGGTATGATTGGAGACCCATCTGGTAAATCTGAAGAACGTGTATTACAAACTGAAGATCAAGTAGCAAAAAATGTTGAAGGCTTAAGCGCTCAAATGCATAAACTATTTGAATTTGGCACAGATAAAGGAGCCGTACTCGTTAATAATAGAGACTGGTTAAGTCAAATTTCACTAATAAGTTTCCTACGTGATTATGGTAAACATGTAGGTGTCAATTATATGCTAGGTAAAGATTCAATTCAATCACGATTAGAAAATGGAATTTCATATACAGAATTTACCTATACTATTTTACAAGCAATTGACTTTGGCCACTTAAATCGTGAACTTAATTGTAAAATTCAAGTTGGTGGTTCTGATCAATGGGGTAATATTACAAGTGGTATTGAGTTAATGCGACGTATGTATGGTCAAACAGAAGCTTATGGTTTAACTATTCCATTAGTGACAAAGTCTGATGGTAAAAAGTTTGGGAAATCAGAATCTGGAGCTGTTTGGTTAGATGCTGAAAAAACAACACCGTATGAATTTTATCAATTCTGGATTAATCAATCGGATGAAGATGTTATTAAATTCTTAAAATACTTTACATTCTTAAGTAAAGAAGATATTAATCGCCTTGAACAATCTAGAGATGAAGCACCACATTTACGAGAAGCTCAAAAAGCACTTGCTGAAAATGTAACAGAATTTATTCATGGTAAAGAAGCACTTGATGATGCAATTAGAATTTCAGAAGCATTATTTAAAGGTGATTTAAAATCTTTATCAATTAAAGATATCAAAGCAGGGTTTAAAGAAGTACCTCAAGTTGAAGTTTCTAAAGCAACAACTAACATTATTGATGTTTTAATTGAATCTGGAATTGCTTCCTCAAAACGACAAGCAAGAGAAGATGTAAACAATGGAGCAATTTATATTAATGGTGAAAGAGAACAGTCTGTTGACTACAACTTAACTGATGAAGATAAATTTGATAATGAATTTACAATTATTCGCCGTGGTAAGAAAAAATACTTCATGGTAAATTATAAATAATCTTATCTGAGAAGAATATATTGAAAACGAGGTTAATCCATTATTTTGGATTAACCTCGTTATTTATTATCGAATAAATTGACTATTATTATCTTCAGAATTATATGATTGCGAAGATATTGATTTTTGATTTTTAAGAGTGACTGATACGTCTTTAGTTTTACCATCACGTATAACAGTCAACTTCACGGTTTCACCTGGCTTTTTATTTTGATATAAGTACGTTCTTAGATCGGTATCATCATCTACTTTTTTACTATCTACTTTAGTAATGATATCGCCAACTTTTAATTCACTAGAGTGGCTAACTTTTGCAATATACACACCAGTATCACGATCAGTTTTTAATTCTTTTTTATAAGAATCTGGAATATCACTTAAGTTAAGTAACCCTATTCCAATTGAAGGACGTTCTACTTTACCATGTTTAACGAGTTGTTCAATTGTAACTCTTACTTCATTACTTGGGATTGCAAAACCAATACCTTCAACTTGGTCAGCAGCAATTTTCATTGAATTAATACCTACTAAATTACCATTAACATCTACTAATGCACCACCAGAGTTACCGGGATTAATTGCTGCATCTGTTTGTAGCACATTTACTTTAGTTCCACCAGAAGTGGTATTAGATTCAATTGTACGTTCATTTGCAGAAATAATACCTGATGTTACTGAGTTAGCAAATTCTAAGCCAAGTGGGTTACCCATTGCGAAAACACTATCGCCAGTTTGAACTTTAGAAGAATTTGCGAATTTCATTGCTTTAATTCCTTTTTGAGAATCGATTTTTAAAACTGCAATATCTGAAACTGCATCTGTACCTACAAGCTTTGCTTCTACTTGTTTACCGTTATGTAATTGTACTTTAATTTGTGATGCACCATCAATAACGTGATTATTAGTGACGATATAAGCAGAATTGTTGTTAATTTGATAAATAACACCAGAACCGATACCGGCTTCTTGTGCCTTAGTTGATTTACCTTGTAATAAATCGTCAAAACTTGTTGCCTTTTGCATATTGATGACACCTACAATAGCAGGAGAAACATCTTTGATCATGGCATTAACCGATTTATATTTATCACTTTTACCGTCTAACACATTGCCACCTTTATCATTCGTAGCCTGTTGGACTTGAGATCCACCACTATTTGAATCATCTCCATTCATAAGTCGATTAACTCCTAAAACAATTAATGCTCCTATGATACCAGCGATTAGAGCAATAATAATAATTCTAAACCATGGAAACTTCGGTTTAGGTGGACGTGAATGCTGATAATCGCTGGATTGAAAATATTGATTATATTCTGTCATATTAAACCTCCGTATATATTTTAACCATTATCTCAATTATGAAGAAAATATTTAAATATTTCTAGTAAATAGCTATCAGTCTTAAGATGTATCTTTTAAAATCTTGTTCACGTGATAAGTTAATGATAAAATCGACTAAGTGTAGAAACTTAGAAGTAGGTGACAAAATGTATAAATTTATTAGTAAATTTTTAGAATTAATAATCGTAAAAATGGCACGTTCATTACACATTGTAGGTAAAGAGAACATTCCTAAAGATAGTAAATATGTTGTGACTTGTACCCATGAAAGTTATAATGAAGTGATTTTATTAGGATTAGCTTTAATTCCAAATGAAATTCATTATATGGCTAAAAAAGAATTATTTAGTAATAAATGGGGTGGCAAATTTTTAAGATCTTTAAATGCTTTTCCAGTAGATCGAGAAAATCCGGGACCTAGTACGTTAAAACAACCTGTTAAATTATTGAAAGATCATAAAACAGTAGGTATCTTCCCAACAGGTCATAGAACTTCAGTTGAAGGCGCGCCTTTAAAACGTGGAGCTGCAACGATTGCTATGTTAGGTAAAGCACCAATCTTACCAGCTGCTTATGTTGGACCAACGAAGTTACATGGTTTAGTCACTGGTCAAGCGATGATTAAATTTGGTAAACCTATTTATCAATCTGACATACCTAAAGATTTAAAGCGTAACGAAAAAATTGATTTTCTAACTAAAGAAATAGAAAGACGTACAGCACAGTTACAACATGAACTTCATCTTATTCAAGAACGTCTTTAATAGATATTGATAGCATTATTCATCAGAAGATTTTCTAAATAGAGAATCTTCTTTTTTTATAAATAATTGATAAATGGATGATAGGAGTACCATGAGTGAAAATGACAGATTTTAAGAAATCTATTTTCCGTTAGTACCATATATTACCTAACGTATTGTTCTTGTTATTTTGTCTTTAATCATTTTTATTTAGTCAATGCGGAAAGATTATTTAATAAAAAAATAGATTTGAAGTAAAATACCAGTTAATTATCTCAATCAATAATAAAAATCATTTATAATATCTTATTAAATATATATACGTTTTAATCTTTATTGGTTAAAGCGTATCTTTTTTATTTTGTCATCACATTGTCTATTTATATAAAATAAACATATAGCGTAACCGCTTACAAATATGGTAGATTATATATTGGACTAAATACATAAAAAATATAATTTTTAATAAATAAAGGAGGATAAAAGATGTTTAAATTCTTTCAAAATCTCGGAAGATCGTTAATGCTCCCTGTAGCAGTTTTACCAGCAGGAGCAATCATAACTGGGATAGGTAACTTACTAAATGCACTTCATGTTCTTCCCACAGTAGCCATGTTCTTTTCAATTGTAGGAACAGCTATTTTAGGACAATTAGGATTAATTTTTGCTATCGGTGTAGCTATTGGTATGGCTAAAAAGAACGATGGTGCCGTTGCTTTGGCAGGTGCGTTAGGATATGCCATGGTAACGAAAGTATTAAATCCAGAAAATGTGGCTACGTTATTTAATATAAAAGAAAAAGCAGTTAACTTAGGCTTTACAAAAATGGATAATTCTAATGTATTTCTTGGTATTATTATCGGGTTAATTGCAGCATATTCTTTTAATAAATTTAGTGAAGTTGAATTACCTATGGCCTTGTCATTTTTTAGTGGTAAACGATTAGTACCTATTATGACTGTATTTTTTAGTACTATATTAGCAGTTATACTATTATTTATTTGGCCTATGGTCTTTTCAGGCATTGTTGCATTTGGAGAATGGTTAGTAGGTTTTGGTTCATTCGGAGCATTTTTATATGGTGTCTTTAATCGACTACTTATTCCTACTGGTTTACATCATGCATTGAATGCAGTATTTTGGTTCGATACAGCAGGAATTAATGATATTGGTAAATTCCAAACAGGTGTAGATGCAGTAAAAGGTATAACAGGACGTTATCAAGCAGGTTTCTTCCCAATTATGATGTTTGGTATACCAGCAGCAGCACTTGCAATGTATCACAGTGCTGAGACAAAGCAACAAAAGCAAGTATGGGGATGGTTTTTAGCAAGTGCTATTTCAGCCTTTGTAGTAGGAGTTACAGAGCCAATTGAATTTGCATTTATGTTTGTTGCACCTGTACTTTTTATCATACATGCCTTATTAACAGGGCTTTCATTATTTATTGCATCTCTATTTCAGTGGACTGCGGGATTCTCATTTATTGCAGGATTAATTGATTATGTTTTATCACTCATTAATCCAGTCGCTAATCACCCTTTAATGCTATTAGTTCAAGGTATTGTATTCTTTATTTTATATTATGTTATTTTTAGAATTATGATTAAAGTATTGAATTTAAATACAATAGGACGTGGTGATAACTTACTAGCTGATCCAATAGTAGAAGAAACGGCAACTATAGATAAATCAAAAAGTGGAAAATATCATCAACCAGTTACACAAATATTAGAAGGTTTAGGTGGAAAATCTAATATCGATAGTTTAACAAACTGTGCTACACGACTTCGTTTAGAACTAAAAGATAATACGATTATTGATGAACAAAAAATTAGAAATGCTGGAGCTGTTGGGGTGACGAAAAATGGCCACCATTCAACACAAGTAATTATTGGTACACATGTTCAACAAGTAGCAGATGAAATTGAAAAACAGATGAAATAATTCAACAGAAACAATAAAAGCGACATTATATGTCCAAATCATTTGTTACACTATAGTCCTATTGATAAATATTATTTATATAAAAGAGCTAATGCTAGATTTTAAGCATTGGCTCTTATTTTTATTACATTGACTTTATATAAATGTTCGTTATGATTATAAGTATCAGAATAGTCAAAAAATGGAGAGATGTCGATGAAATCAATTTTATTTGATGTAGATGGTGTGTTTTTAAGTGAAGAACGTTGCTTTGATGTATCTGCCTTAACAGTTGAAGAACTATTAAAGAGTGATGATTTTTTAGGTTTAGATAGCGCTCAAAATTTTAATCATATGAATGATGAATTAATTGAAGATATAAGAACACAAGTATTTTTAAACGATCAAATTTTAAATCAATTAAAATCTTTAGGCCTTAATTCTAACTGGGATATGTTATTTGTTGTATTTAGTATTCATTTCATCCATCTCTTGAAACAGTTGGATTCAGAAACAATTAGACAAGTGACTCATGTTGAAACGTTTTCAGTTGAGACTCTACGTGAATTACAATCTTATAATGATCAATTTAAAGTTAATTATGCAGTACCGTTAAAATTTATTCAAAATAGTCAAAGTGGTAAAGAGAATATTTATCTTGAATTAGAAGATTACGCAAAAGATCAATTAAATATTGAAAATGCTAAATTATTTAATTTAAAAAGTCCACTTTGGAATTTAGCTAGAGCAATATATCAAGAATGGTATTTAGGAACAACTTTATATGAAAAAGTAGAAAAGCTTACTCCTTTGTCTATTCCTAAGTCTGGTTTTATTTATGAAGAAAAGATCTTACGTCCTGTGGAAGAAATTAAAACATTATTAAATGATATAAAACAAGCAGGTTTTAACATTGCCATTGCAACTGGTAGACCAAGAACAGAAACAATTGTTCCATTTGAGTCCTTTGGTCTTAAATCTTTTTTTAATGAAAAGCATATTGTCACAGCGAGTGAAGTATTGAAAGCTGAGTCAGTATTTCCAAAAGAAGGGCCACTAGGTAAACCTAATCCATTTAGTTATATTGCAACTCTTTATGGAAACAATGAGGGAGATTATTTGCACTATATTCAAAATCAAAAACATATTGTTAATGAGAATGATGTATTTATTGTTGGTGATTCATTAGCGGATTTATTATGTGCTAAAAAGATTGGGGCAACATTTATAGGTACTTTAACTGGTTTAAGTGGGAAAGAAGCAAAAGAAGACCTAGAGCAACACGGTGCTGACTATATTGTTAATCATATTTGTGACATTAGACATATTCTACTTAATAAATAATAAAAAGAAAGGAACGCCGAATATTATCGTCGTTCCTTTCTTATTTATTATATTGATAAAGTTGTACCGTAGATGTTATCAAAATCACCAATCTCATATAATTCTTTAATAACTTGTTGAGTAATAGGTTGATCTATTGACAGAATCATCATTGCTTGTCCACCTTCAGAACTTCTTCCTAAAGACATTGAAGCAATATTGATATCATGTTTACCGAGTAGTTGACCTGTTAAACCTACCATTCCTGGTAAGTCTTTATGATAAGAAATAAATTGATAAGTATTGGGTTTAAAATCTACTGAATAATCATTAATTCTTACAATACGTGCACCAAATCCATCTATTACAGTTGCACCAATTTTTACTTCTTCATGTTCACTTATCAAATTAATTTGAATATAATTGCTGAATGTTCCTTGTGAAGCACGATTTTCAATATGATGAGTGATACCTTGTTCGTTTAATAATGCAATAGCATTAATTAAGTTCACGCGTTCACCTAAATTTTGTTTTAAAATTGACGTGACGATTGATCGAGTAATTAAATCAGATTCTTTTTTAGCATTTTCTCCGTTAAAAGTCACTTTAATCTCTCTAGGTGCATCATCTAATAATTGAATTGCCAATTCACCTGAAAGCTGGCTAATACGAAGCCATTGTTGTGTCTTCTCATCAATATGGTTTAAGTTTAACTTAGGTGCATTGACTGCATTTGTAACATTACCATTTTCTAAAATATCAATGATTTCTTCAGCAACGGATACAGCTACTTTTTCTTGTGCTTCAATCGTAGATGCACCTAAATGAGGAGTTACAATAATATTTTTATGATCGAGAAGCGGTGAATCTAGGGGAGGTTCATTTTCAAATACGTCTAATGCTGCTCTAGCAATTTGATGTTGATTTAAAGCATTAAGCAAGTCGTTTTCATTAATAATTCCGCCTCTAGCTACATTAATAATTTGTAACGTTGGTTTAGCTTGATTAAAGAAATGAGCATCGATAATACCTTTTGTTTTAGGTGTTAATGGTGTGTGAACGGTAACAAAATCTGAACGTTGAGCAATTTCATCAATTGTTGCTAGTTCAATTCCAAGTTGCTCTGCTTTTTCTTTAGTCAAAAAAGGGTCATAAGCTAAAACAGTCATACCAAAACTTTTTAATCTTTTTGCTACACCTAAACCAATACGTCCTGCTCCAATGACGCCTAATACTTTTTGATATAATTCAACTCCTTTAAATGCTTTACGATTCCATACTTTATTCTTTAGTGATGTGTAAGCTTGCGGTATATTTCGTGCCATTGCTAGAATCATAGCAACTGAGTGCTCAGTAGCAGAAATCGTATTTCCATCGGGAGCATTTACAACGAGTATACCATTTAGAGTTGCTGATTTTATATCAATATTATCCACACCTACACCGGCTCTAGCAATAACTTTTAAGTTTGAAGCATGGTTAATAATAGATTCTGTGACTTGAGTTTGACTACGTACGATTAACCCTTGATAGTTAGGAATAATATCGACAAGTTCTTTTTCAGTTAAACCAGATTTAAAATCAACCTTAAAATCAGGATGATGGATTAAACTTTGTAAACCTTCTTCTGAAATTGGATCTGAAACTAAAATATTATGCGTCATGTTGAATTACCTCCGTAAATTTTAGCGTAGCTTTGCCAATATAATTGACTTTACGATAATCTGTAAGAATGATTTCTAAAGCTGAAACAACAGATAAAATATCAAAAGGTGACACTTTTCCCATGTGACCAATTCTCAAAATGGTTCCTTTTAGTTTGCCTTGACCACCAGCAATAGTAATATTAAATCTTGATTTTAGTGTTGATTTAATATATGTTAATTCGTCTTTATCGTGAGGGATAAAAGAAGTAACAGTAGGAGAGGCATATGAGTCTTTAGTAACTAATAATTTTAAATCTAATGCTTTTAAACTTTCTCTTAAACCATCT